>DATHJY010000006.1 GCA_035489575.1 Verrucomicrobiia bacterium | reverse complement strand
GCACCAATTTGAGAAGCCTGCCAAGGGTAGGCTTTTTAAATTGGTTCACAGGGCCTCGAACCTTCACCCAAAAAGGCGTGGAGGTGAGACATGCCTGTGGCATGTCGCAAGGCAATCTTCTGGGGCAAGCGTGCTTGCCGCCATGAAGTTGCGGGGTCGCCAGAGGTGACCAAGTCCTCTCTCGCGCACCAAAATAGTTTTACAGATAAGAAGACGACCGGCTTGCTGGCGTCTTTTTGTTTTGTATCTGTTATTTGGTTCAAGTCCTCTTTGGTTCTGATACACTGGCTTCATGCTTGTATCACCTGAACAAATTGCCCCATCACAGGATTTTCTGAAGGAAAGAACTGTAAGATTTATTTTTGCGTGTTTGCATGAGGGTAATGCTGACAATTTACCACCTACTCCTCTCGTCCGCAAAGACGAGAAAGGCAAACTCGTTGCCATTGACGGCCATAACCTCATTGCTGTCCGGCTCTTCCGAGGAGAAGACATTGAGGTGGTTGTCGTAGAATCTCCGACTGATGGATTGCCCCCGACAACAGAAGCAAATGTTACACGCAACCGGGAGCTGGCCGAAAAATACGACTCCGCGCTAGATAAGCAACGAAAAGTCGCGGCTGAGGGTATCGTAACTTTCTCTGATCTCATAGCGCGATATCAATCCTTGTTTGCTGAAGCTTCAGTTTCGTAAGACTTTATCTCAGTAAATATTTCTCCACCCCGATATTGAAAGCCAAGATCGACTAACTTTTGATACATCAGCAAAATACTGTCATAAATTGGGTTCCATCTAACGGCGCATTGGCGCACCAAAACAACTGGGCGACCCTTTAGTGGTCGTCCTGTTGTTTTGTAGCCGGAGGACTTGAACCGATAGGTGAGGACAGCCAGTGGCTGTCCGCAAGGGAACTTTCCGATGGCAACTGGTTGCCAATCGTGAAAGTTCTGGGGGCGTGCTTGCGTGACCAAGTCCTCTCTCTCCAAAATAATAAGGCGAGCATAGCGGCTATCTTGTGGAAGTGACCATGCAATATGAAAAATTACAAAGAGTAGATGGGTTTCTAAATTTCTGCGAAATCATCACTATTGAGTAGCGGTAGCAGCCGTAACGCAGCCTGTACCGCCGGCCAAGTGGTACGTATCGCTGGCTGGAAGAACTCAACTTCATTGACAGGTACCCACTTGTATTGGGCGTATTCGTTGCCGTTCAGACTTATCTCGCCACGTTGAAAGATGGCTACATGATGAGGCAAAACCATGCTTTTGCCGTCCTTTTTTCGGTAGAGCTCCTGAAAGCAACTCATGGTCCAGCAGATGTTCAGTTTGGCATCAACTCCAATTTCTTCATCCTTTTCGCGCTTTAATCCGGCCAGCAGCGACTCGTCCGTGATTTCGGTCTTGCCGCCAATGAAGCTGAAGATGCCATTGTAATCCTGCTCGTCTTTTCGTTGAGCCAGCAACACCTTTGTTTTGTCTTTCGAGAAAACTATTTGTTTCGGGCAATATTGGAAGTAAGTGGCGTCAGTCATAAGTTGGCTCCTTAAGCAACAAGCTCAGCAATCTGTCTTCGTAATGCCGCAATATCATCGTACATTGTCGACTCTATGCCAAACATGAAATTATAAAGTTCTTTCGTTTTTCGTTTGCCGATTCGGCCATGTATAACTCGCGTGTTATCAAGTATCAATAACTGACCAGGTTTAAGGGCAATCTGACGCTCGACTTTTGTCAGTTCCACTCCGTGGCGTTTGTAAAAGTCTTGCTCTTGCTCGTATGCACTACCTTCGTTCAGCTGCTTATCGGTCTGAAACCACTGGCCAACGGTTTTGTCTATTTCTTTCTCGAGCTCATGCGTGTCATGCAGGGCGTCAATAAACCTTGCGAAACATGCGAGACGAAGTGTGTTGTGATTAGCCCAGCCATCACCATACTTACGGACATACCGCACAATCCGATTCTCGATTTCTAGAGGCGTCAAGCACAGGCCCTCCAATAAGCCACTAAGTTCTACGAGCCGTGTGCGGGCTGTAACCATATGCAGGGTAGTTTTCGGCAGATAAATGCCAACATGGGTTACAAGCAACTGACTGTTGCTTTCCACTAATGGTTGTCCCATGTCAAAATGCAATACTTGAAAGCTGGTGGCCACTATGTCATCACACACTGGTATCTGATCGGCCTTAGCAAGTCGTATGCGCGATTGAAAACGAGCGTGCAAAGTGACTTTACCTGAATCAATGCTATGGATAAAGGCTTGCTGAGTCGCCAGAGCTGTTTGCGCATTGGGTATGTCGTCAATAACCGTCCAGCCATGTGTATAGTAGTCATCGGTTACAGTCCCAGTATGGGTCTTGGGAGTTGGCATAGCTCGGTCAAACAGTAGTCGCTGGCTATTAAAAATTGACGGGGTATTGGTGCCCACATCTTTCATCTCTTTCTCCGTAGTTTGTGTTTATTTAAGGTTTTTGCCCATAAGCTCTAGCACCATATATAGTGTATGATAGTCCTGCTAACATACCAATGTAATATTTACCTTTTACCTAGTTGTTGTAGCCCTCGCAAGTGCTTCACTGGTTGTGCAGTCGAGTTCGAGTAGCTTCTCGTTATCAGCAAATGCTGTCATAGGTAGTGTTCCACGACAGTCGATGTAGTGCACCATATAAAAACCTGGCCTAGTGTCAGGTTTTTATATGGTCTGTCAAGGCAGGTTTCTAGACCATGATGAAATCAGTTCGGCAAGCGTACCAGGGTGTGCTGTTTTCATTACTAAAATTACAAAGAAAATCAATATAGTTCCAGGTTTGTGTTCCGACAATGCCATCAGCCTCCAGGCCAATAGTGGCATCGTCCTGAAAAGCTTGTACTGCATAGTAGGTTCCCTTACCGAATTTGCCGTCTATAGGCCCCGTATAGTAGTGGGCGGCGAGATTGTGTATAAAACCCTGCAAAGCCGCAACACACAGCTTTTGATTCTGCACCCAGAGCTGAAGAATGGGCCGATACGCTTCGCACTGCATAATAGTTGGTGAGCACGGCTGGGGCGGACTACACGGTGGCAAGCCATGGGCTGCTGCTTTGCCGGGTGCAGATATGGCTGCAGTCGCAAAAGCAAGCGCAACGACCGCTACCGCGGATTTGTAGAACTTAGTAGATAAGGATTTAAACATCTTAATACCCCGTAGTTAAGCTTTCTTCACCTATCCTCTCTTGCTTTTTGTAGTTGTCATATTAGTTTTTTCTCATAACACTTTTGATTTTTAATAAACGTTAAAGAGACTCAAGCATCCGTTGCAGTTTTGGACTCATACCACTCTTGTGATAGCTTTCTACTGCTGTACGCAGCGTAGTTTTTTGGGCATCCGACAGCCTGAGGGGCAATGGCTTATCACGCTCTTCATATATACGCGCTATCTCTTGGACAAGTTGGCCGGGCACAAATAGCACCTGGCCACGCCGTCCAGCCGCTCGCAGACGCCGGCGAAACAACATGCCTCCCCACAGTTCGACCGTCTGGTGCACAAACACTGCAAGAGCTGCCAAGATCCCGCCAATTGGTGCATAAAAACTAATGGGCCCACCAGCCAAAACGCCTATAAGTGACCCAGTGAAGTACAAAAAGCCAACCGCAGCAGCGGCCCGCACTGGAATCTTCCGTAAGTACCACGGATCAACGCTGAATCTAATCCGACCGATAACAGCTACATACCCCAGTGACGTTTTGTGCATAATTCCCCTTAATCTTTTGTATAAGTGTAGGTAACTATCCACTGCTTGGTCAATCTACAGATAAATGAAGGGCGTGCAATCCGTTGCAGATATCGTATTATAAAAGAAATATGTTATAATATTGGTAAGTGTACTTCCCACTCGACCAAAAACCAGGAAGTTCCCAAGTTGTCCCGTGAAAGGACGCTAAACATGTCAAACATCCGGCACGCCCTGGATGTTGTGATCACACCGAGCGGCTGGCGCAACATGCGCAAGACCGCAGAGGTCTTGATCGCCCCCGTGATGGTCATGGTGATCATCTGGCCCTTCGGCCTCGGAACCATCAAGAGTCCGGCTGGGCTGGTGGCTTGCACCACGGCTGCAGCCATTCTGGCCGGTGGACTCACGAGCTTGGTCACCCTCGCAGAGGGCAAGCACTCCTTGGGGGATTCCCTCTCCCATTGGCGCAACTCGATCTGGCTCTCTCTGTTCGGCTTGGCCTTCGGTATCGGCATAACGGAGATGTTCATCTGGTCGTTCCAGCAGGACTACCACTACGTGGGCATCGACACCCCTGACACCACGCGCATCGCGCTGACAGCGGTCGGCTTCTACGTCGGCTTTGTCCTGAACACGTTGTTCGCGCTCCGCGATGGCTCGTTCCCCGGGCGCGTGTCCGCACCGTCGCCGGCCCAACAGCCGCGTCCGCTGGCACCTGTTACCCCTCTGCGCCTGGTTCCTGGCGACGAGTCGACCGACGCAAGCACCAACTGATCCGGGACAAGACCTTGGGAAAAGTCCTAGCCACGACTAGGCCATGAAGTAGGGTGATGAGGAGGGACCTCATCTTTTGATCTTTTGATCTTTTAGATCATCAAACCATACCTTACTTCATGCCAAACGCTTCTTCTGATATGGTCAGAACTGACGAGTCCAAAAGGACGAAAAGCGTTAAATTTGGTTGGTTCCGTACCGGACCTTGCTATGCTGATAGTAATGAAAAATGCTAAACGCCCGTTTGCCAAGCGCAGGCTTATGCTGCTTTGGGGCATAGCCGGTCTGGCAATTGGCATGGTGGCTCTTTTGATCTATCTGTATTTGGCGGGCACCTTATTCTCGTCGACACCAAGAGGAGCGCTCAGGGCATACGGCCAGGCCAAGCAGAACATTCCACACAATGCGATTCCCCCTGTGGGAGCCAGTTTAGAGAAATGCCACAAAGGCACTTCGGTCATATACAAAGTAAGCAAGAGCCTTGGTTTCGACGACTACAGCGAGTACTTTACCCGCCGCGGCAATAAATTTGGCTACGACAAAGCCAGTGAAGATGGCATCGAAACCTGGTCGACCGTAAATATAGAAGGCTTTCGGTGCCAGATAGTAGAGACCACCAGCCTTTAACGTTTGACAGCAGTCAGCGTTAAAAGTAATCTGAAGAGAAGTTATATGCCGCTCATGCAGACACATTACGCTTCGGTAGTTCGCGCTAAATATTTTAACCTTCTTCTGGCCGCCTTGTCAGGGTTGGTTGCCCTTGTGCTGATTTTGGGATTTGTCCAGCGGTCTTCGGCAGCTTGCGCCACCCTGCCCACCCCTAATGGATCGGCTACCCAAACCGTTTCGCTGCCGGCCACCGCTACCTACACCATCTGGAGTCGAGTCAGTGCACCAGACGCCACCAACAATTCGTATTATTTAGAGATCGACGACACCACCTGCGGTGTAGTTGTGGGGGACAACACCCTGCCCACCAACACCTGGACATGGGTAAATCATCGTGACGGCAACACCAATTCCAAGATCACCGTTAACCTGACCGCCGGCAATCACACCATTCGCATGGTTGGCAGAGAAACAGGCATGAGACTGGATAGGGTTGTATTTACGGCTGATTCCGGCTGTGTACCCACTGGGCTGGGAGACAACTGTGCCACGCCCCCACTGGATACCACTCCGCCCACCGTGTCTCTGACCGCTCCCACAAATGGCCAGACCGTTTCTGGCACCGTCGCCCTCACCGCCAATGCCACCGATGCTCAAGGCGTAACGCGCGTTGAATTCTTTAGAGGCAATCAACTTATCTTAGAGGATGCGGCCAGCCCCTTCACTATCAGCTGGAACACCACTTCGGTGAGCAACGGAGTACACAGCCTGACCGCCAAAGCCTATGACGCCGAGGGCAACGTTGCCACCAGTGCCGCCGTAAGTGTGACTGTTTCGAATCAAGCGCCCACTCCACCCCCAACGCCGCCGCCTACGCCTCCCCCAACACCCACACCAACTCCTACACCTACGCCTCCTCCGACCCCGCCGCCTACACCCGCGCCTACTTTCCGCGCAGAAGATATCAATCAAGACACCAAGGTAAACATCCTGGACCTCAGCATCTTTGCATCCAGGTACGGCCAACAAGGCGCCAACCTAGGTCGCTCAGACATCAACAGCGACGGCCGGGTCAACGTGCTAGACCTGAGCCTGTTGGCCTCCAAGTACGGCACCTAAATAGAATTACACATCTGTTGGTTGGTAGTTTTCGCCGCCGTAGGTCACATACAGGTCATGTGGATGGCTTTCGCTTAAGCTGGCTTGGGTGATGCGAGTAAACTGGGCAGTTTCCCACAACTCCGCAATAGACTGAGCGCCCGTGTAATAAAAACCGGAGCGTAAGCCACCGAGCAGTTGCGACACCAACGCCTCCACACTGCCAGTGCACGGCACCAAACCTTCTACGCCCTCAGCAATCAACACATCGTCTTTGTAGCTTTTGCCATGGAACTCGTCTTCGGAGCTAATAGCGAGACCCTTCTTCATAGCCGCGACCGAGCCCATACCGCGATATTCTTTGAACGTATATTCTTTAGCACCGTTGACAATACTGCGAAAGCGAGCCGGTACTTCATGTGGCGCCAGTTTGACGGTTTTGCCGGGTGCCTCTATGGTGGCTGCAAAAATTCGGCCCATCATCACACCAGAAGCACCAGCAGCCAAGGCTTTGACGATATCGCCAGAATAAGTAATGCCGCCGTCAGCGATTATCGGTACGCCGTATCGATACGCTACTTTAGCTGTATCCAAAATCGCCGTCAGCTGCGGGACACCCATGCCCGAAATAATTCGTGTCGAGCAAATCGCCCCTGGCCCCATCCCAACGCGCAGTCCGTCTGCGCCAGCCTCTATGAGTGCCTTGGCACCTTCAGTTGTTGCAACGCTACCGGCTATGACATCTACATCAAAATGTTTTTTAATATAATGCACCGCCAAAATAACCCGCTGCGCGTGTCCATGTGCCGAGTCTACGATCAACACATCGACACTCGCCCGTACCAGTTGCCTGACACGCTCCTCGTAACCCGGGCTAGAGCCAACAGCCGCACCAGCCAGTAACCCCGCGGCTTTTATTTTTTTGACTTCAGCTGCTTGCTGCGGAATTGCCAAATTGCGGTGCACAAATCCAATCCCGCCCTGTGTACCCAATGCAATCGCTAATTCGCTCTCAACGACCGTGTCCATAGGAGCAGCTATCAGCGGCGCATGAAGCTGAATATTTCTTGTTAGCTGGGTCGAGAGATCAATCTCTGACCGTTCAAACCCCGAGTAGCGTGGCCTGAGCAATACATCGTCAAACGTGAGAGCTAGAGTAAATTGTTCCATAAGGTATTCTAGCCTTGTTTGACAAAGCCTGTCAAAATCCTTATGCAAATCGTGGACGCTTCTGGCTAGTGGCTGACGTCTATACGGTAGACGTTGCCGGAGAGAATCGCCAGATATAGTTCGCCTCCGACGTCTTCGCCAAAGCTACTCAGGCCTTCTTCGGAAATACCGGCGTTGATCGTCTGCGTCAGACCCCAGGTACCATCTGCTTTCTTGGTGAGGTAGCGGAGTGTGCTGTTGCAGTAATCGCTAAAGATATAAGTCCCCTGGAATTCTGGATGTTGGGTGCCGCGATAGATATAGCCACCGCTTACCGAGCAGCCGTTGCCGTGACTGTACTCATAAATGGGATTGGTAAAGGCGTTGACGTTACTGCAATTGGGATTGTCTTGGGCGTTGAATGGGTGCGCGCCCTCGCGGCAACGCCAGCCAAAGTTCTTGCCGCCTACACCGGCTGCCGAAAAGTCGATCTCTTCCCATTCGCCCTGACCAACGTCGCCGATCAGCATATCGCCTGTGGTACGGTCAAAGCTAAAGCGCCACGGATTGCGCAGACCGTAGTGCCAAATCTCGGGCTTGGCACCAGGAGTACTTGCAAAGGGGTTACCGGCAGGTATTTTGTACCGTTGGGCGGCAGTGGCTCCTGCGACGTCGATGCGCAGAATTTTGGCAAGATAGGTGCTCAGACACTGCCCGTTGCCATAGACGCAGTGCTGCCCGTGACCATCGTTAGAGCCACCACCGTCACCAGTGGCAATATACAAGAATCCATCTGGACCAAACTGCAGGCCACCACCGTTATGATTCTCTTCTGGCTGGTCATAGCCCAGAATTACCAGCTCAGAATTAGGATCTGCAACGTTGGGGTTACCGCTGCTCCGAGTAAACCGTGAGATGACCGTATCGCCAGCACTAATAGCCTGCCCGTTAAAGGTGCCTCGATTGCTATTGACGATATAGTTTACGTAGAAATAACCGTTTTGGGCGTAGTTAGGGTCAAATGCCAGGCCCAACAAACCCTGCTCTCCACCAGTAACAATTCGGGAGCTCAGGTCCAAGAACACTGCGTTGGCCACATTAGAGCCATCTTTGTTGGACACATGAATCTTGCCACGCTGGCTGGTAATAAATAGCCTGTTATCGCCGGCTACTCGCGTATTGGAAATATCAATAGGTGCCACAATGCCCGACGCCGTGAGGGTAAGCGAGGTGCTGACATTGGTGGGTGGATTCAGTCCAAATGACACATAGTGACCACACGACGTATTGGGATGATCATGACCAATAAAGGCATTGCCCTCGAGTGGTGTATTTTCACAGAGATCAATCGAAGCGGTGGGTGTGGCGGCGTTAGTCACCAGCAGCGTAGCCAGCCCTATTCCGGCAAAAACGGCGATGAACAACACGCGTATGTGCTTGGGGCTTTGTACAAACCAGCGCTTAAGTCGGTTAAGCTTTTTCATAGACAATTTATGCATATACAGTATCACAAATCTGGCACGAGCGTCTGCCGGACATAGTAGTTACAGTCCGCGTTGCTCCCGGAGCTCACAGGTGGCGTATAATTAAGCACATAAATAAAGGGGTTGGTTATGGCAAAAGAAGACACCAAAAAAGTAAACATTATTCACAAAAACGGGCCACTCGGCGGCGTGTTTCTGATGACCTACATTGGGGCAGCAGTTTATTTTGTACAGCGAGCAGATGGGTTTTGGAACGTTGTTGCCGCGCTTCTCAAGGCAGTCGCATGGCCAGGCTTTCTCATTCACAGAGTTTTCGAACTGCTTAAGATTTGACCGCCATCTAGGCGGCATAGAAATCGAGTATCTGGCGACTGGCGGCGATAGCATGGTCAACATTCATGGGAACACGAGCCAAGGGTTGCTCGCCCATAAAGGCAGCATGAATCGACAGCCCTGCCGGTGTGATAATCTCGGACCCCAACTCAGCCTGAGGCTCCCCTTCGGGTCCACGGAAAGCGTATTCTACGACCAGGGCCGCACCAGTGCTGGGCAGGGTTGTCTCTGCGCCCCGTCCGCCGGAAAGCACCCATGCCGATGTAAGGGCATTGGCGGCATGGAGACGATCTGCCGAAAACAGCACGCCATCTTCCAGGCGCAACCCATGCTCGGCAACCAAGTACCGAGTAGCTGCTTCGGTTCGCACCGCCTTCAACTCCTTGCCCCCAAGGGGCTTTCTTCTAGAATATCCGGCCGACGATCGCGCAAGATATTGTGTATTTGGCGAATGCGCTCGATTCCACCCCAGCGGACCATGGGATCAGCTAGGGTCGTCAACAGGTCAGCGTCAGCACGCTCAGCCTGAAACCTTAGCTCACCCGTATCGGGTATCACAATCATTAGTATATTTTAACATTTAACAACAAATACGTCAATCTTCCCGAAGAGCCACTGGCTCCCTTATTTTATCTGGCTTCACGTACTGGGCGATGTCGTCTGGCTGCAAAAACTTTATGGTAAAGAAGTCCAGATCCGGCGCTCTAAAAAGCGGCGCTTTCACACAATCAAACTCGTGCAGCCTGTCATCCCTAATGTCGGTCAGGCTGTAGCGGCCGCGGTTCAGAAAAAAGCGAAGACTCCCCGCATTGTCCTGATGCCCTGTTAAAAACTTAAAGCCGAGGTTACCCGCAACCCGGACCAAGCTCTCGTGCAAAGCCACACCAGCTCCTCGGCCACGCAGGAATGGGTTTATTTCGAACGCTTCGTTCAGGAGGAGATCAGAACCTATTTCGCTCATGTCACCATATGCTAAGGGGCGGGCGAACCGTTCGGAGCCCCGCCTCAGCCGCGGGAAGTCCTCTAGATCTTCCTCTGTCAGGATCTCGAAGGTGTGAGCCATCTCCGTCAGGTTCATGCTCATTGCATCGGAAATAATGTAGCTGACACTTCTGTCACTTGCGGCTGCCACAATACTTACGGGCGCCACAACCCCGGGAAGGTCAACAAATGTCGGCGGTACCAAGTCCGCCGCCACCAACCTGCCAAGCTTAGAAGCCCCGGCTTCTAAGCTGGTGTCCACGATATCGTCCCACCCAACGTACTCGGCTCTCTCGGCCATATCTCCTAGTCTCCTTACTTCAGACTGTATTGTACCGCTTCTTATGCTTCGAGGGGCTATGGAGCCCGGTCCAACATTGCTCCGCTCTCTTGTGAATCTATTTATGAATTATTCGGCTTTTTGCAGCGGCCCCTGCGGCATATAATGATCAGCGGCCTCTTACAAAACACAAACAAGAGACTTTGGGGTTATGACACATGAAAACACAGCCTATTCGGTATGGAGGTTTGGTTCGGACTTTTCTAAAAGTCGGGGCCACTGCTTTTGGTGGCTGGTCCACCACGGCCTTGTTATTAGAAAAAGAGTTTGCCGACACCAAGGAGCTGACAAAGCGCCAGGTCCACACGGCCGTTGCATACGCCCAAATTTTGCCAGGAGCTACGCAGATACAAATCGTGTCCAACATCGGCTACCAGCTCAGGGGAGTCCGGGGCGCTTGTGTCGCCGTAGCGTCATACGTGACACCAGCTTTGATATTGTTCTTGGTATTTTCTGTGGTGTATTTCCGGTTCTTGCAAGGCTCGCAAGCGCTAGAGCATTTAGGCGGAGTCAGCGCTGCACTGGGCGGCGTCATGCTGGCCAACGCCTACCGAATTGGCAAGAAACATGTCAGCCACCCCTGGATGTGGATGCTGATATTTACATCAGCCACAATCCGGTGGATGGGGTGTAACCCGGTGATTATCGTTTTTGTATTTGGCGCGACAGCCGCCTTGCTGTCTTTCTGGAATACCAAGGAGCGAAAAGCCCATGGGTGAACTACTGCATCTTTTCATAAACATGGTGACCATTAGCCTGATCACTTTTGGTGGGGGTGGGCCGGCCTTTTTCTACCAGGTCGGGGTAGTGCAGACTCACTGGATAACAGCCATTGACCTGTCTGCGGTATTGGCTTTTGGCTATGCCACGCCTGGCCCGGCTGCCAACGGCGCTGCTGCATTTATGGGCTACCGGGTGGGCGGCATTGCAGGGTTTGGAGTGGGTGCGCTGGGTATTTATATCGCGCCATGGATACTGTCCTTGCTGGCCGCCAAATATTTAAGCAGCGTTGCCGACCACCCCCATGTCCAATATTTTGTAAAAGGCGTCAGTCTGGCGGCGCCGGGCGTTGTAGCCGTTACGGCTATCCACCTGCTGCCTCCCGACTTCTCGTCTAGCCTGTGGCTTGTCTGTATCGGCGCTGGGTCGTTTCTAGCCATCGCCAAATGGAAGGCCAACCCCCTGCTAGTCATGGCTGTCGGCGGCATACTAGGAATATGGGTCTAGAGCATAGATATGAAATGGGTTCGTGGTATAGTTTTTGGCATAAGTAACAATGGAGTATACTATGGGGTTTTTAGTCTTTCTGCTAATGGTCATCGGCTTTTTGGTAGTCACGGGGTTGCGGCTCATCAACCAATACGAACGTGGTGTGGTGTTTCGCCTAGGCAGAGTACGCCCGGACATTAAACAGCCCGGACTCAGGCTGATCATTCCCGTGGTAGACCAGATGCGAAAAGTTGATATACGCATCATCACCCTGCCCGTAGACTCGCAAAAGATTATCACCAGAGACAACGTATCCATAGATGTTGCGGCCGTTGCCTACTACAACGTCACCGACGCTACCAAATCTATCGTAGAGATTGCTAACGTTATGAATGCCACCTATCAGATTGCTCAAACCACCGTGCGCAATATTGTTGGCCAGAGCACACTGGACGAAGTACTCAGTAACACCGCCAAGATTAACGAAGCCATCAAGGGTATCCTAGACAACGCCACAGAAAAATGGGGCATCTACGTCAGCACCGTCGAACTCAAAGACATCCAACTGCCAGACAGCATGCAGCGGGCCATGGCCAAAGAGGCCGAGGCCGAGCGCGAAAAGCGGGCCAAGATTATCGCCGCCGAGGGTGAGGCCCAAAGCGCCGCCAAACTGGGTGAAGCGGCTGACATCATTGCCCAGCATCCTATCGCCCTGCAACTCCGCAACCTCCAGGTACTAAACGAGATAGCCGTAGAAAAGAACAGTACTATTATCTTCCCCAGCCAGTTCATGGACACCGTTGCCAGCGTCAAAGACTTCATGACCAAAGAAGCCATAAAGTAAGCAAGAAAAGTTTATTTGCTGACTTTTTGCTGGCGGATAGTCCAGCCTTCTATAGCGTTGAAGCGGTCAGTCGGTGTGTTGAGCACTTTGGGTGCAAAGCCTGCAACGTCACCATGTGTCACATACAAGAAACGTGGTTGGTACAAGGCTAGTGCTGGTGCATCGCTCCGCCACGCCTCTAGAAACGGACGGTATTTGCTGGCACGTATGGCGGCGTCCGAGCGAGTGCGGCCTGCCTCTAGCGCTTTGTCGGCTCCGGTAGAGATATATTCTGATAAGTTCAGACGGCTCGGTGCACGAGGGTCGGCCTGCGAACTATGCCAATATGCAAATACATCGGGATCAGTTCCCAGCGAGATACCGTACAGCACAGCCTCGTAGTCGTGGCGGCTGACAATGCCCTGCACGTCAGCATCAGACTGCAACATGACCTGAGCATCAACCCCAATATCCCGCCAAGCCTTTTGCAGATAGCCCGTTACGGCCGTGTATTCACTAGTACTCTGGGCCGATAGCTGGAAACTCAGCACCTTGCCGGCTTTAGACCGTATACCATCTGGACCCTTTACCCAGCCGCTGGCATCGAGGAGTTTACTGGCCGTATCAGTATCATAGGGCAGCTGCGTGAGCGTTTTGTCATAGCCCAGCTGCGACGCCAGCAATGGTGCCTTGGCCAAGATAACCGGATACTCTAGGTCTTTGGTAGCAGACGCAACATCTACAGCCAACACTAGCGCTTTACGCACAATAGGGTCATTGAAGGGCTCGATAGTATTTTTGAAGAACACCATAACTTCACCAGTCAGCGGAATGTTATGTTCTATGGTTTCAGAAGAACGCACGTTGTCCGGCAAGCTGGTCAGACCAGACATAGCCGTTAGCTCACCGCCGCGGAAGCTGTCCAGCATCTGTTCCTCGGACCGAAATGTCCTCAGAATAAAATGATCCAGCTGTGGAACACCGTGATAATACAGTTCGTTCGGGATCAGCCCAATACGCTCTTCGCGGTTCTCCTGGGTCTCGCCGGCTACTTCCAGCGCCTCCCACCTGAACGGACCCGACCCAACGGGGGCCATGGTATTGAATCGTATGGTGCGCAACTGCCCCGGCTGGGTTGATTCTAGAAGGTGCTTGGGAACGATGCCATTGGTGAGGCCCGTCGGGAAAGACGCCAGAACATTGGGTAGTGTAAAGACGATCGTCTTCTCTGTGGGTGCCTCTACAGTGATGCCTTTCCAGCTATTGAACAGTGGTGACTTAGCATCAGGATTTTGGATGATCTTATAGGTGTACAGCACGTCTGCCGATGTCAGCGGATGACCGTCGTGCCATTTCACATTGTCGCGCAGCGTTATAGTAAAGCGGTTGCCCCGTTCGTCGACGTCCAGACGCTTGGCCAAGTCGCCGGTTAGTTGGTTGTTTTGGTCGTACTTGAACAGTCCAGAGAACACCAGACGAGCCGCAGCCGCATCGGCCGCAGTAGTAGCATACAGAGGGTTAGCGGTGGTAAAGCTACCAATAACGCCTTCTGTATAAGTACCCCCTGGGGCTGGGGCAAGCTTTTGGTAGTATTGGCTCAGGCCCCGGAGCTGCGTGACTGATCCAATAATAAGAAGCGTGACCAGGAGAACCCAACTGACCACAAACCGTCGTACATCCGTCAGACGACTCAGCCGCTTAAAGAAATGCTCTTCTAGCTGTTCTTCGGCCTGGATACCTATGTCTTCGACCTGGCGTCGGCGCTGGCGCACGCGTCGGCGCCAGCGCAATTTGGTAGTACGATCAATCATAAACTTTCACTATTTTAGCACTTATGCAGGGGAAACCTGAGCCTTAAGAACCCCAACCAGGCAGTTTGCTAAGATAACCTATGCGATAATGGCAGAGTATGAAGATCGACCTACTCGCCCCTATCCCCAATCTGGACGGCCAACGTAAGCGTAAGCTTGACTACCGAGACCACCCAATTGACACAAATAGCCCATTCTATACTGAACCACTTGTTTCTATCAAAGACTACGGACTAGGGGGAGTCAGCTATTATAGTAGGGAGAATAATGTCACGGGCGATCCAGTACCCGGAGTGAGCCCACATATATTTGTACGCAAGTCTGTTGCCAAGAAGCTAGCTGCCACTAATGAGTTTCTGCGCCAAGCAACAGAGCTGAAAGAGATATTTGGTGGGACGCTCGAGCTCTATATCGGAGACGGCTTTCGTTCGCCAGAGCTCATCGCCCTTATACACGACGAACTTCTGCCCAATCTGCTGAAGAGGCAGCACCCCAACTGGTCCGAAGAACAAATCAAAGAGCGCCGCAAGCACGTAGTAGCCTACCCCGAATGGTCTAAAACTTCCATGCCACCACATTTTACTGGCGGCGCAGTAGACCTGAACCTAAAGGTGGTTGGCGGCGAGCGCCTGGACGTGGGGCGAGGCCCTGCCGAATTTGGCAAAGATGCTATCTTTACCGATTACCTCGAAAAGCATGCCCTAGAAGACAAGAAATTCGAAAAAGCCCTGTACGCCCGCAGAGTGCTTTACAATATCTTGACCTCTGAATCCGTGGGTGGAGTTGCCATGGCAAACAACCCTACAGAGGAGTGGCACTATTCTTTATATGATCAAATGTGGGCGAAGCTGTGTAATAAACCCGCAGCATTCTATGGCGTGCCTGAGGATCTAAAAACCTTAGAACAACACTAGCGCCAAACTACTGGTACTAGTGTTTATGACTTGGGATTTGTCCTTAAACGATTCCCAGGATAATAGAGCCGGCGAAAACAAAAGCTAAGACGATTGTTATCTGGTGGATGGTGCGGTCAGATCCACGGCGCACGGTGTTAACCTCGCCGCCTCCGCCAAGGCCTGCGCCCAGTGAAGCGCCCCGAGTTTGCATAAGAACAAGAATGGTCAGCGCAACCATGGACCCAATCGTAATGTAGTTGTAGATGCTCATAAACAGAAATTTATCTCTCCTCTAAGATGGTGGATACCAGGTAGTTTACCAGGCCAATCACCAGGCCGGCAACCATAGCCGTCCCAAAAGAGGCAATTTCGAGCTGAGGATACAGCCACCCTACCAAATAAACCATGAAACCGTTGATCACAATCATGAACAGCCCCAGGCTAAACAAGATAGCCGGCAGAGATAAAATAACGACAATGGGCTTGATAATAGCGTTTACCAGCGCCAAGATAAGGCCCGCCAAGATAATGACGCCTATACGGCTATCGTAGTTGATGCGCTCCCCCAGCAGACCTGCAGCAATCCATAGCCCCAGCCCGCACACAAACCAACGAATAAAAAACCGGCTCACTGGTCCTTTCTGCATATTACCCTCCATTGTAACAAAGCCATGGGCAAAATGCTTGTGGTTAAAGCGTAAGGGGTATCTTTTTGGTTAGGTTCTCTATACCGTTAGAGGTGATCAGCACATCGTCTTCTATGCGCACGCCAATTCCCTCTGCCGGGATGTAAATACCGGGCTCTATGGTCAACACCATGCCCGGCTCAAATGGTCTATCCGGATCGTAGATATCATGTGTCTCAAGTCCCAAAAAGTGCGAGGTATAGTGGGGGTAAAACTTGCGCACCTCTTCTTTTTCTATCAGCTTAATCAGCCCAAGCTCGCGCAGTTTTTCGCCCATAAAGTGCTCTACCTGTCCTTCGTATTCCCGATACACAACGCCTGGCTTTAAGAGCGAGGAAGCATAATCATAGACCTCCACAACCGCATCGTACACGGCCCTTTGACGCTTACTCGGTTCGCTCAGTGCGTAGGTTCGAGAAATATCCGCCGCATAACCAGATACTTCGGCCCCGACGTCCATGAGCAATAGTCCGGAAGGGTCGATGGCTTGATCGTTCGCCGAATAGTGCACCGTAGCCGTCCCGGCACCCGTAGCAATAATGGGAGGATACGCATGCTTGGCACCCTTTTTGATAAACAGAGCAGTAAGGTCAGCATGTATGTCTCGTTCGTATTCATATTTTTGGCGCTTTTTGTAGATCAGCTTGAGTCCTTCAATAGTAATATCCATAGCATGCTGCATGGCCTCAAGTTCAATAGGCTGCTTGACTGATCGCATGCGTGCCAAATGCGGGCGCAAGTCTAGCAGCTCCAGCTCTTCGCCGGCTTCAACTTTGAGGCGGGCCAGCAGGCGAGCTCGTGCCGGATTGGTGTACAGGTTGTAGTGGTCAACGTAGGCAGGTGGTGCAGACAGTGTTGCGACGTGTCGCACTTTTTTGAGTCGGTGAGCCAGCTGCTTCCAACCGGTTTTATCAGTCAGTATGTCAGCTATGCCAGAAATATGTGAAAGCCTTTCGGTACTCACCGCTCCGTCAAACGTATTGCGCCACTCTTCGCGCTCGGGCAATATAATGTACTCTTTGTTTTTGTCCATAACCAAAATAGCGTCGGACTCTTCTATGCCAGTCAGGTACCAGAAGTTACTGTCCTGACGAAACGGAAAGGCCGTATCACCATTACGCTGCATCTGCCCATTGGCAGTCAAAATAATAGGCGCAGTCCCCGTAAAGAGTGTCCGTAGTCGCTCACGATTCTGCCGAAAGAATTCCGAAGTAAATTCGGGTCTCATAAAAGTCTCCCCTGTCTCCCTTGACGAACAGTCATAGCCAGCGTACTACAAACCTCGTCTTTTAGCCAGATGCCTCAGTGAGTCAGAAGCTTTCAGACCGAGTGAGGCATATCCGTTGATACGTTGAGCGAGGTATGGGAGTTTCTGGCCGCTGAGACACTGGGTAGGAGGCGAAGTTTGTAGTAGGCTGGCTATCGGTATAACAGCTTAGGAATCCAATATCAGCCAAAAGGCGTCGAACCAGTTGCGATAACCCCTGTTGCTTGGATGAAAGTAATCAGCCGCGTAGACGAGTGGATTGTCTCGCTGCTTTGTCACGTCATACAGCGGCGCCACTCGCAAACCATAGTGCTTGGCGGCCTTTTCGATGATGGCATTTGCCGGACGCACATTTTTCTCTAAGCGCCAGTAGCGGCCGTGGCCAAAATAGGGAATGGTCGACACCACCGTCTGCTTTGGCAACTGTGAAAAAAGCTGGTCAATCTGGCTGCCAAATTCCTGCTGGTGGTAGTTTTTCATGTCATTGGCGCCAATCTCTATGGTGAGGACGGTGGCAGGCGTGGTCAGCATATATTGCAACTGGGGCAGCTGCTTCTCTAGCGCATCCCGGACGGTCGCACCGCTAACACTGATGTTGGTAACGTGTACCGAAGCTTTGTGTTTTTGGGATAATGCCCCCGCCACCAAACCAACATATCCTTTCGTTGGCTTACTGGCACCTATGGCCTGGGCCGTCGAATCACCCAGCGCAATGTACCGTATCTGGTTTTCCTGGGGCAGACCGGCCGTTTGGCGCCAGTGGGCAGCGTAGCGGTTGACACTGAGAGCCAACACTATCACTTTTGCCGACCAGACGATCAGCAAAAAACATAGGATAATCCCACCCACTCGTAGCATGGCCTTTATTATACATGGCTATAAAAGTTAGAGTGCCTGGCGAAATGCGCTACATTTCGCCAGGCACGATCGGTTAAGGGCCTATCCAAGATCTCGCTTTCGTAGCCAAAATCAATCCATTTCGAGGGAGAATTCGTTCTGGTTCGTCTGGCGTAACCGTAGTTACGGCTGGCGGGCCAGGGCGGATTGTCACCGGAATGGGTGGTTTTGGTACGGAACTGGAGATTTTGGATAGGTTCTGGGGCCTACGGGTTCACCCCTAGAAATGGGAACCGGAGTACGGATCCCAATGGGTCGGGTCGGGACCGATCCGCAGCGTGAAGTCGTCGAACACGGTGGTCAACCAGCGGTGCTGGCCGCTCTCGGCCTGGATGAACACCGGGTTGTAGCGATCGCCCTGCAGGGTGATCTGGTTGATCCGGCGCGCTGCCAGCAGGTACTGCGCGACTGCGCCACAGGTGCGGTCGATGCTGAACATGCTGTTGAACTGGTTGGCCAGCCACGCGGACATGCCCACGAACGACACGGCGAAGTTGCCACTGCCCTTCAGCGCCCCCAAGGACACCATAGTCCCGTGGGTCGCGCCGCACACGATGGCCAGGTCCTTGGCGCGCGGCAGGATCTCGTTGTCCACGAAGGCCTGGGCCTCTTCCCAGGTGAACATGGTTGCGCTGGACGACTGCCTGCCTGCACAGAGGCTGCCCAGCCGGGTCTCGTACTCGGGCGAAGCCAGCATGGACGCCGTGGCCCACTCCAGCCCACGGGTGCGGATGGCCTCGGTGTAGGTCTGCAGGCCACCGGGGTCAGGGGCGCGGTCCAGCAGGCTGGCGTACAACATGCCGGCGAGGTCCTGGGGGTTGTCGTGCCACCGCTGGTGGGCCTCGGCGCTGTTGGCGATCTTGAACGAAGCGTCCATGATGCCCCAGCGGCAGTCCTCACGGACGAACCACATGTAGTTGTCATAGCCACCCTGGTCCGGCTGGCGGTCCAAGCTGTGGATGTACTGCGCCCGGATCTCACCCTCGGGGGTCGCCGAACGCCCGTCGCCGGCCGAAGCCGTGCCGGGAACGGCAACGACGACAAATCCCGCCGTCATGAACACTGCCAGCAGCAGTGCCAAGATGCGGGATCTCAGAGATGTCAAAGACCCATTC
This sequence comes from Verrucomicrobiia bacterium, assembly GCA_035489575.1. Classification (NCBI taxonomy): domain Bacteria; kingdom Pseudomonadati; phylum Verrucomicrobiota; class Verrucomicrobiia; species Verrucomicrobiia bacterium. The sequence goes on along the minus strand of DATHJY010000006.1, from coordinate 33,583 downwards.
ATGATGGGTCCTCCTTCCGTAGTCTAGTGCCGATAACGATCTCGCTCATTTGAGCGTGGCAGCCACTATATCAGAAAAAGCATAACCACAAATATAAAAATTCCGTCTAAGTGCTACAGACTATCCGAGCGCTTTTGGGCATGAATGTACTGCCTTAGAATGGCCGCTTTTTTGGTGCCCACTACTTTCTCTAATTCAAAATCACGCGCTTGCGTGATGCCGCGCACACTGCCAAAGGTTTTCAATAGTTTTTTGCGAGTAGCAGGACCAATGCTGGGGATATCGTCTAACAAGCTTGCTGTCTGTCGCTTGGTCTTTAGAATCGAGTGATAGCTGACAGCAAAACGATGTGATTCGTCGCGAATCCGTTGCAGTAACTTCGTAAGATTACTAGAGTGCGGCACATTAACCAGAATAAAATCGTCGCTCTCGGTCACAAAGCCACCTAGTTTTTGCAGCACTTCCAGATCCAGCGTAACGTTAGAGAAATCCCTTTTTATGACAATCTGTTCTTCGCGCTTGGCCAACCCTATAAATGGAATCTTTGGACATCCGGCTTCGTCCCGGGCGCGAGTGGCGGCATCCAGCTGTCCCTTGCCGCCGTCTATCAGCACCAAACTGGGCAGCCCCCAGGCTTTGCGGTTACGATCGCTCAAGCGCCGAGTAATAGTTTCGTGCATATTATAAAAGTCGTTGTTGTGATCTTTTTTGGTTTTGAATTTGCGATATTCGCCCTTGTTGCTGACGCCATTGGTAAAGACCACCATACTGGCCACAACGTCTGTGCCAGACATGTGGCTGATATCGTACCCCTCTATGCGCCGCGGGTAATCTTTGAGACCAAGGAGGTCTACCAATTCCCCCAGGGCGTGGTCTTTGCTAATATCCAGGAATTCTTTGTCGCTAAAAATTACTTGCTTGCTCAAGCGCTGCAGTGCCAGCAACTGGTTGCGTACATGAGCAGCCCCCTCAAAATCCTGGGCCCTGGCCAGGCGTTTCATGTCGCCCTCTAGCTCTTTTTCTATGCTTTTACGCTTGCCCTCTATGATGGCCATCAGCTTGCGTAAGTTAGCTCGGTACTCTTCTAGGCTGGTCTTGCCTTCTTCTAGCCCCGGATCCAGCCCCAGATGGTAGTGCAGCGTGGCCCGTTTTTGTCCTGGCGTACGCTTGGTAGCAAACGGAAAAATATGGCGCAAAAACTTCAGGGCTTGGCGTACGCTCTGCGTGCTCAGGTATGGCCCAAAATACCGAGCGCCGTCGTCTAAGGGCCGGCGAGTGGTGGTGACTGTTGGGTAGTCGCTGTCGTAATCTATGCGGATGTACGACATAGATTTGTCGTCACGCAACAAAATGTTATAACGCGGCATATAGCGACGAATCATCTCGGCTTCTAAGAACAGCGCCTCTAGTTCGCTCTCTACCACCATCCAGTCGGTGTCGACGATGTCGACCACTAACACTTCCGTCTTTGGGTCGCGGCCACGGCTCTTTTGAAAATACTGACGTACCCGATTTTTGAGATTGGCAGCTTTGCCCACATAAATAATCTCGCCCGCGGCATTCTTATGAAAATACACACCGGGGTCTTTTGGCAGATCTTTTAACTTAGTCTCTAGGGTTTTATTCATTTTCCATATAACGTTTCATCAGATGTTTTTCAAATTTTCGAACCCTCAGCAGCCGGTCATGCGCGCTGTCCCGGCCGATATATTCGACCCATACGGTTACAAACCCAGCACGCTTGGCACCAAACATATCGGCAATCAGTTTGTCTCCTATCATGGCAATCTTGTGGGGTTCGGCATTGAACAGCCTGACCACTCTGGTAAAGAACCGTTGGTTGGGTTTACGCGTAAACAAAGTAGCTCGTATCACATGGGCGTCGATGCTGTCGGCCAATGGCTGAAGATCATTTGTCACCCGGTTACTGGCAATGCACCAGTCTTTAAATAGGTTACGATTCTGTCGCAGAAAATCGCGAGACTCCCTGGGAAGTTCCTTGCCACGATAGTTTACTAGCGTACTGTCAGCGTCAAAGGCAATATACTCGACGCCCATGTCTTTAAGCGCCGCAAAATCCACATCAGTAACTGACTGTGCTATAAAGTCGGGTACAAATTTGGGGGTAGTAGCCTCTCGTTTCAACTTCTTCATTCCACAACTCCGCACCACACCGGCCTGCCTTCTGGCAAGGCCAGAAGCCCGCCGGTGTTCTTGGCGCTCAGCACCTTTTTCTGCTGTGATCCTCCCTTCACCGTGCTATTGGCACGGCTAATTCGTGAACGGTAAGCCAATAACGTGGCTTTGCCACGTTTTGGGTGCCGACCTGTCGGTCCGGTTCTCGCAGAGAAAAGGCACTGAGCATCCAAGTGCGAAGATTGTGGCCTGTTTGGTGTGGTTCTTCTATGAAAAGGTTTCATAGTACACTTAGATTATCTCATGCGTACGATTGTTTTCATAAACAGCCATTCACGTTTGGCGGCCCAAAATATCAAGCTCGTCAAAAAATTCTTTGCCAAGCCAGGCAGTCCGTTCGACGTTCAGGATTTTATTGTCGTAGAAGATTTATCACGGTTTAAGGATGCACTCAAAAAACTGCAAGCCGCCAAAGACATTGACTGCGTTATTGTCGGCAGTGGCGACGGCACCATAGTGGCCGTACTAAATGCCCTGAAAAAACAAAAAAATATGCTGTATGGCTTCATTCCCCTTGGGACTACTAACGGATTTGTACGGAGCCTTGGCATTCCCGTCATGATCAAACGTTCCTTGTCCGTATTGTCCAAGCAACACGAAAGACATGCCTCGCTTGGACGAATCAACGACACCTTGTTCGCCAACTTTGCGGACCTAGGCTATCCAGTACAAGTCGTCGACAATGTGACAGACAAGGTCAAGCGGTATCTTGGCTCGTTTGCCTATGCTGTCAGCGGGGTACGCGAATTGGCCCGGCACGAACCCTTCTGGTGCGAGGTAGAAGCCAATGGCAAGAAGGCTTCATTTCAGACCCACCACTTGCTCATTGGCAATGGGCGTCACCGCGGCTTAGCGGTTGTAGACCATGGCACTTCAGCCTACGATGACAGCCTAACCATAGCCTACAGCACCAGCCTGAACAGGGTTGAATATCTGAAAGATGCCTTTGGATTTATCACGCGCCGCCCCGAAAAACGCGCTGGCGTGCACTTTATCTATGCCAAAAAAGCCACCATCCGGACCAAGCCCGACCAACCCCTTCAGGCAGACGGCGAGATCATCACCACAACCCCGGCGCATATCCGCGTCCTGAAGGATGCTATTCGGGTGCTGGCACCACCATCGAAGCGTCCAGGCAAGTAGCGCAAAGGTCATCAGCGGTGCAATCCTGACAGACGAGCACTAGCTTGTTGCACTGCTTGTTGGCACAGTTAATGTAGTTGCTGGTGTTGCCCTGGCAGTGAATACAGACACCAATGTCCTTTGCCTGATCACTAAACTGCGTCACCATGCGGCCATCAAAAATATGCAGCTTGCCTTCCCATTCGCCTTCGTCTTTGTAGGCCTCGCCGTATTTTACGATACCGCCGTCTAGTTGATAGACCTCTTTGAAGCCGCGATTTTTCATCATGGCGCTCAAGATCTCGCACCTGATGCCACCGGTACAATAAGTGACCACCGGCTTGTCTTTGATGTCGTTATATTTAGGGTTTTCCAACTCTTTGGCAAAATCGCGCGAGGTCTCTACGTCCGGCACCACTGCGTTCTTGAACTTGCCGATCTCTGCTTCGAACTTGTTGCGGCCGTCAAAGAACACCACATCATCTCCGCGCTCTTTCAGCAGCTCGTGCACCTGCTTAGGTTTGAGGTGCTTACCACCGTTTGCTATGCCTTTTTCGGTTACCACAATCTCGTCAGCGGCCTGGAAGTTTACAATCTCGTCTTTTACCTTGACCTGCAGTTTTGGAAAATCTTGGTTGGTGCCGTCGCTCCACTTGTAAGTAATACCCTTGAAGATCACTGATTTGTTCATCTCGCGCTTATACTGACGCAGTGCCTCAATACCACCACCCAGCGTGCCATTGATGCCGTGCACAGAAATAAGCACTCGGCCTTTCAGGCCCAGGCGAGTGCATAGCTCGCGCTGCCAGCGCATGGTCATGGCCGGATCAGCCACTGGTACAAATTTGTAATACAAGACAATTTTTTGCATCAGCACCAGTATAACAGAGGCCAGCGCTCTACTCTAGCTTGTCCTACACGCAAAAGAATATATAGTAAATACATTACTTCTATATAAAGGAGCGTCCATGTCCAGATTATGCGAAACCTGTCCCTTGCGAGGTGACGCCTGTGACGAGCTAGAAGAAGCCATATTCTCGCCCTACGGTATAGCCGTTCGGGGAATACTTTCGGGGAATATAAACGTGGCAGATGTCAGGTTGGCGGGTGTACTTGTAGACGAAGACCGCAATGCCTCGCTACCTATTCGACCTGGATACGAGACAGCCGAATCATTGACCGAAAAGATAGACGCCTGCAACGAGCCTGACATCTACCAGGAAAGGCATCTTCTCATCCTGAAAAGAGGCGTCCCGGTATGTCCAGCACTGGGGCATCTGGCGGTCACGGACCGGGCCACTTACAACGTAGTCGTAGAAAATCCCCCAGCACCAATTGATCGCGGGAGTCTGAGAATTCCACTTGGCAATACTGCTGGCACTGGCGTATAATTCCTTTCTATTATGATTGACTAGATCAATCCGCTATTTGCTAGGATCCAGGTGGCAATTCGCTTCTGATGCCAGAATTGATAATTTTTGAGCGAAAATCCTGGTGATTTGCAGCCAAAAATAGCAATTTTGGCGCAGAATGGATATTACCACCTGGGCCCTTGGATCGGACGAGCCGATTCAATAGTACAGAAGAGACAAAAATCACAAACAATAATACTAGTTCGTCTACACTTAGGCGTAAGACTATTTGTGTACCTGAGAGTAAGGAAACCCCGCTATGGCTGTGTCTACAACTAAGAAAACGCTGCGCCTCTTTTGGCAATTTACCCGCCCTTATCCATTCCTGTTTTGGTATGGCACTATTGGGGTAGTCTTCGCTGTGCTACTAGCGGATGTCTTGCCGCCCCTTATTATTGCGACCGCCTTTAACCGCATGCAGGAACTTTCGGCAGCTGGTCAGCCCCTGACGTTCGCAACCCTGCAACCCTATATTCTGCTGTACATCGTCTCAAGCATGGCGGGCCTGTTTTTCTGGCGGACCCAGACTATTTGCACCTGGAAGTACAGCATCTTGAGTGAACGACGAACTGCAGAATACCTGTTTGACCACCTGCAGCACATGGGTAGCAAGTTTCATGCCGACCGTTTTGGTGGCTCGTTAGTTTCCAATGTCAACAAGTTCACGGCCGCCCATGACAAGTTCTGGGCTGACTTTACCTGGAATATCGTCAACGGCCTGACGGCGCTGATAGCCTCTTTGACTATCCTATTTTTGACTAACCCACTATACGCCGGTATCTTTAGCGTCATAACGCTGGTGTACTTTGTGATTATGTTCTTTCTTATGCGCAAGCAAGCTCCCATAAACCGCGCAGCCGCCACCAGCGAGAGCGAACGCACAGCCAAGCTGGCAGATAACATCACTAACGTAGGAACAGTGCGAGCCTTTGCCGGTGAAAAGCAAGAGCTGAATATTTTCCGCAAGCAAACAGCACACACCGTAGATGCTCAGTTCAGGCTCATGCGCACCCAACTCAGGAACGAAAATGTTAGTCACAGTACTATTACCATCCTGAACATCATGGCCTTTGGGGTTGGAATCTTTGCCATCACACGGCTTAATGCCCAGATTGGCTCGCTGTATTTGATTGTTACATATACCTACGGCCTGACAGAGAGACTGTGGCAAGCCATGTTTGTTATGAAGAACATGAACCGTTCCTTCGGAGATGCTGCTGACATGACCGAAATACTCAGTCTAGGTCCGGAAGTCCCAGACCCCGAGCAACCAGAGCCTGCCCGATTCAAACACGGGGGTATCGAGTTTTCTGACGTAGCTTTTGGCTACTCCGGGAACAGAACCAACAAAAAGCTATTCAAGAACCTCAGCTTTGCTATCCAGCCCGGCGAAAAGATCGGCCTGGTGGGGCACAGTGGTGGTGGCAAGACCACCATTACCAAACTGCTGCTCCGGTTCATGGACATTCATGACGGCCAGATTCTCATTGACGGCCAAAACATCACCGCCGTAACCCAAGCTGACCTGCGCCAGGCCATTACCTATGTGCCTCAAGAGCCGTTGCTGTTTCACCGATCGCTCGCAGAGAATATTGCTTACGGCAAACCGAATGCTACTCAGGCCGAGATCGAGGCTGCCGCTAAAGTAGCCCACGCCCACGAATTCATCATGGAGCTGTCTGACGGCTATGACACGCTGGTGGGCGAACGCGGCGTCAAGCTGTCTGGTGGACAACGCCAGCGAATCGCCATTGCCCGAGCCATGCTCAAAAATGCACCTATCTTGGTGCTGGACGAAGCCACCTCTGCTCTGGATTCTGAGAGCGAAAAGCTCATCCAAGACGCCCTGTGGAAACTCATGGAAAGCCGCACAGCCATTGTGATCGCTCACCGCCTCAGCACTATCCAAAAGATGGATCGTATCTTGGTGATGGAAAAAGGCGCCGTGGTCGAGGAAGGTTCGCATAAAGAGTTGCTGCAACACAATGGCATTTACGCCTCACTATGGAAACACCAGTCCGGTGGATTTCTGGAAGACTAAATCATGAACCCAATGACCACCAACACTGCAATTCTCAAATACTTTTGGCGTCATGGCCGACGCTACCCGTTCTTGTTTTGGGGCATGTACCTCACGGTGCCACTGGCGTTGCTTTTCAATGAATTTTTGCCAGCGCTCATGATTGCCAACATCCTGAACAGACTGGCGAGTGGTAATTTCGTGCGGGGCGACTTATGGGGCAGTTTTGGGCCAGACATACTTACGGTAGTAGCAGTTGCCTCCCTGGGCGGCGTGGTTATTTGGCGCATTAACATGTATTGCAACTGGATGCTCGAGGGCAAGGTTGTCAGAGACATCCACCAAGAGGTCTTTGACCACCTCATGAAACTGAGCGCTACCTTTCATGCCGACACTTTTGGCGGCTCGCTAGTTTCGCAAGCAAATAAGCTGGCCAGTGCCTACACTCGCATCACTGACACCACCGTATACAACACGGGTGGTCTGTTGTGGTCTGTCATATTTATGAGCGTCATTCTGTGGAACAAGGCCAGGCTGTTTGTATTCTTCCTGAACGCTTTTAGCGTCTTTTTTGTGGTTGCAGCCATCTATATCACCAAGTCAGTACGGCTACGCGCCCGGCAAGAAGCCGATGCCAGCAATCGCCAGACGGGCAACTTGGCCGACAGCATAACCAATGTCATGGCCATCAAAAGCTTTGCCGCCCAAAAAGCAGAGGGTCAGCGTTATATGGAAGGCACCGAAAAATGGCGGCATACTCATATAAGATACATGGTCGCATCTATGCGGGCCCAGATAAGCTTCTCGCTTATCAATGCGCTGCTCAACGCTGCCGCCATCACCATTGCCGTCGCCAGTGTCGTGGTTTACAACGCGCCGGTAGCAACCGTGTTCCTGGTATTTGCCTATAGCAGCACCCTACGCGACAGACTGTGGGAATTCTGCAACACCGCCCTACGCAACTATAACCGTGGGTTTGGTGATGCTCAGTCCATGATGGAAGTCCTGCAGACAGAGCCAAGCGTCAAAGATTCCGCTGAGTCCCAGCCGGCTCGCATTGGCAAAGGTGCGATTACATTCCAACACATGGGCTTTGCTCACGATGGCTCAAACACGGACGATCCGCTGTTCGTAGACCTGAACCTAGCCATCAAATCACGCGAAAAAATTGGCCTAGTTGGACATTCGGGCTCGGGCAAGACCAGCCTGACCAAATTGCTGCTGCGCTTTAATGACATCGACAAAGGCCAGATATTGTTAGATGGCCAGAATATTGCCGACATTACCCAGGCAGATCTGCGCAAACACATTGCCTACGTACCGCAAGAACCACTGCTATTCCACCGCGGTATTCGTGAAAACATTGCCTATGGCAACCCCCAAGCAACCGAACAAGAGATAGTGGAGGCAGCCCGCAAAGCCCATGCGCACGAGTTCATCAAAAAACTGCCAAAAGGTTACGAAACATTGGTTGGCGAACGTGGCGTCAAGCTGTCTGGCGGACAGCGACAACGTATAGCCATTGCCCGAGCCATCTTAAAAGACGCACCCATACTGGTGCTTGACGAAGCCACCAGTGCCCTAGATAGTGAGTCAGAGCGTTTGATCCAAGCCGCCTTGCGCGAGCTCATGAAGGGCCGGACCACCGTTGTCATCGCCCACCGCCTGAGCACTATCCAAAAAATGGACCGCATTATAGTGCTAGAAGACGGCCGGATCATAGAGGAAGGCAGCCATACCCAGCTGCTGCGCAAAAAAGGCACCTATGCTACATTGTGGGCGCATCAATCCGGTGGATTTATAGAGGAATAAGGAGAAATCATGTCTGTTGGAGCCCAAACCCTAAAACTATACCTGCGCGAAAACCTGCGCTATAAAAACCTGCTCTTCTCTACAGTAGGCCTGTGGACTGGTGGTATGTTCATGCAAAAACTTCTGATGCCCTTGGTTGTAGCCCGAGCCTTTGACAGAATCATCCGGAGCGAGCAAGGACAGTTAGATATGAGTAGCTTTGCGACTGATATTGCCCTATTTGTTGGACTGGGCGTTGCAGCTCAGATATGCCTGGATTTTGGTCTGCTTCAGCTATCGCGGATGGAAACCAAAGTGCAGCCACATCTGTACCGGCGAGCCTATAATTACTTGATTTACCAAAGTCAGCGGTTCCATGCCAACAGTTTTAGTGGATCATTAGTTACGCAGACCAACAGATTTGCTAACGCCTATGTGGCGCTGACTGACGCCTTGGTTGTCAATGTGTCGCAGATGTTTATATTGGTCGTGCTGTCGGCCGTGGTCATTGCCTTTTACTCGCTCCCGCTAGCAGCAGTTATGGTAGTCTGGTCTGCTGCTTTTGTGGCGCTTAATTACTGGCTGACTAAGAAGCGTATCAGATTCTCAAAAGCCGTCGCCAAGGCCGAGACAAAATTGACCGGCTACTTAGCAGACAGTATTGGCAATGCCAGTGCTATTAAGTCATTTGCCACAGAAGAGCCAGAGTCAAAGATGTTTAATGAGCTGGCCGTCGACCGGGCGCAAAAAAAGTATATATATTGGATGCGAGCCGTCAAGAACGATGCCACCTTTGGCTCCATGATGATACTACTCCAAGCTACCGTACTGGTACTTTCCCTATTCCTGGTGCAACATGGCCATGTGACAGTAGGCACCCTGGTACTAGTGCAGGTCTATATGACACAGATCATGTCTGTCTTGTGGGGCCTGAGTAGTTTGACGCGCAACATCGAACAAAACCTGACAGATGCTTCGGAAATGACTGAGATACTGAACCAGCCTATAGAGGTGACTGACAAAAAGAATGCCCAGAAGCTGGCGGCCAAGCGGGGCAAAATCGTCTTCGAGGATGTAACTTTTACCCATGCAGATAATTCAGATGCCCTGTTTGAGCACATGAGCCTAGTGATCCAACCAGGCCAAAAGGTGGGCCTGGTTGGTGCCAGTGGCGGAGGCAAAACCACCCTGACCAAGTTGCTGCTGCGATTCTCTGACATAGACGATGGCCAGATCGTGATCGATGGCCAGAATATTGCCGATGTCACCCAGACCAGCTTGCGCCAAGCCATTGCTTACGTACCCCAAGAACCCCTCCTGTTTCACCGTTCACTCAGTGAAAACATCGCCTACGGCAAACCCGATGCCACCACCAAGCAGATAGAAAAAGCCGCCAAACTAGCCCATGCAGACGAGTTTATAACCCAGCTTCCCAAACAATACGATACGCCGGTGGGTGAGCGCGGCGTAAAGCTATCCGGCGGACAGCGTCAGCGGGTAGCTATTGCCCGGGCTATGCTAAAAGACGCACCCATCTTGGTCCTGGACGAAGCCACCAGTGCCCTTGATTCTGAGAGCGAAGTGCTTATTCAGGCAGCCCTCTGGGAGCTCATGAAGGGCCGCACCGCTATCGTGATTGCCCACCGGCTCAGCACCATTCAGCGAATGGACCGCATTGTGGTCCTGGAAGAGGGGGCTATCATAGAGGAAGGCACGCATAAAGAACTACTAAAACAGAAAGGCACCTATGCCAAACTTTGGGCTCACCAGTCCGGCGGGTTTTTAGAGGATTAATATATGAAGAATAAAACAGACGACACAGACCTCACGTTCAAGCGACGTTTGAGCATCGGGCTGCGCATGCTGCGAATCTGCTGGAACATCCGCCGTGCGTCTATAGTAGGCTACTTCGTGGGTGCGTTGGTCGAGGTTGGTGGCACCATCGCCTCTATCTACGCCACCGCCAAGCTCGGCTCGCTGCTGGCCTTGTTCGTAGCGACCGGCCAGACGCAAAATATTTGGCTGTGGCTGTGGGTGGATATCACGGCCGTGGTGGTCATTGGCATTGGGTTTTGGATCATGGGCTACTGCAAGCGCATGCTGTATTTCTCGCTGGTACAGTGGTCTATCAATAGTTTTTTGAAATCTGTCAGCAAATTTGATCTGGGCAGCTTTTACGAAACCAGTACGCGCAATCAGCTCAACAAAATTAGCGGCGCCTACATTTGGCAACTACCCAACCTGTCCGACGCCTGCCTGGAGCTGATCTATGGCCTCATCCGCTTTCTGGCTATCACAGCGGTGGTATCCCAAATCACCTGGTGGCTAGTACCACTCATTGCCCTATTCTTGATACCCAGCCTTATTGGCGAGAGCCGGATGGCCAAGATGCAGTGGTTTGTCTGGGACAGCAAGGGCGATTTTCGGCATATCTTTTGGGGTCTGGAATACATCATTCGTCAGGCAAAGGGCCAGATGGAGCTGCGGACTTCTCAAGCTTCCAGTTTTGTCCTGAACAAGATAGATACCATGAACCAAGGGTTTTATAGAGAACAAGAGGGCAAGTACCGCAAAGCTAGCCGTTCCCTCATGCTGACCAAAGTCCTAGAGGCGGGAGGCACAGCTACCGGTGCCGTGATACTGCTAAAACAATTCCTGAGTCACGCTATTTCTTTAGAGCGCTATTTCTTTTTGTCTGGTGCCCTGCTGCGCATTGGTGGCGCCCTGAACAGCATTTTTGGCACCCTCACCCGTATGCAAGAGGGCTTGTTGTTTGCCGACAGCTACTTTAGCCTGGTAGATGCTCAGCCTCGTATTGTCGATCCACCAAACGCCATCGCCCTGCCCGCTGGCGCTACACCCTCAATCGTTTTCAAAGACGTGTCATTTACTTATCCAGACCAGACCGAACCAATCTTTGAGAACCTGAATATAGAAATAAAATCGGGCGAGCATGTTGCCCTGGTTGGCGAAAATGGTGCCGGCAAGAGCACGCTCATAAAGCTGCTGCTCCGTTTTTACCAGCCCACCAGCGGACAGATTTTGGTGGACGGACAGGACCTGCAAGAGGTAGCCATAGAGACCTGGTACGCCCAGCTGGCCACATTATTCCAAGACTTCAACCACTACCCGCTGAGCATTGCCGAAAACATCGAGATTGGCCGCTCTACCCAGAAAGCCAACCGCAAACAGCTTGAGCAAGCGGCGGCTTTTGGCAACGTAGACGAGATGGTCAAGGGCTACGCCCACGGCTGGGACACGGTGCTGGACAGCAGCTTCAAAAAAGGTGTCGAGCCCAGCGGTGGACAATGGCAGCGCGTCGCCCTGGCCCGAGCCTTTTACCGCAATGCCGACATGATCATTCTAGACGAGCCAACCAGCGCCATAGACGCTAAGGCCGAATACGACATCTTCAACAACATCTTTGACCACTATCAGGACAAAACGGCCCTGATAGTCAGCCACCGGTTTAGCACCGTACGCCGAGCCAACCGCATCATCGTGATAGACCACGGCAAGATTGTCGAGCAAGGATCACACCAGGCCCTCATGAAAAAGAAAGGCTTGTACCACGAACTATTCAGTAAACAAGCCGAAGGCTACCGCTAGCCGATACCACAGACTACAACCAGTCTATTCGTGCGCTGGCAATGTCCTTACTGGTTTTGCTGCAGCTCGAGTGAGGTCTACGAACAGAGTAATTGACAAATAAGTTTTTTTATTTTAATATATAAAGGTTTTGTAGAGACAACACTGTCCTCGAGACACCTCAAAGCAGAAGCAAGCTGAAAGCCACACGACCAGCACCGAAAGGCTAGGACAGATGTCCACCAGCTCAGCGCAGTCCAGGAAAGTGGACCGGCTCCTCAAAGTCGCAGATCTCGAGACAGATCTCGGCCTCTCCAACGATCACACGCTCTTCGCCATCGCCGACGCCACTGGCGATGACCTGAGCGGAAACGCCAACCTGTTCGTGCCGTGGTCCGATGCCATGATCCCCTTCGAGTGCAGCTGTGGTGCCATCATCTACTCCGACTCACCCCACACACACGACGGCTGAAGGCAGCGAAGGGATCGACAACCAAGGAGGGTAGTCCTGGTGGCGCTAACAAACCGACACTATTCGGAACTGTTCGCCATCAGGCTACCACCACCCACACCACTTCAAATAACTTGCTTCTGCTTTCTCTAACCTACTTATGACAGTTCCATATCCCGAGTTCGAGCCCTTATAAAATAAGTATACCTAGGCCAACCAGTACAACCACGGCCACCACAGCTACAACCAAGAGCGTGGTGGTACCCGAACGCTTCTGGTTCTCTGCCTCTAGCCTGGCCTGCGCCAAACGGTTGTCGGCTGCCATGTCGAGCGGTTGGTCCGGCTGGGGAGTTGTGGTCTCCACGCCGCCCAGTGGGGTCAAGATTGGCGCTGTGCCTCCGCCTGTCAGTCCATTGTCGTCCATGGCGCCAGCCTGGCTGGTGATTCGTTCCATGCTTTCGGCCGTACGTGGTGGCCGCAGTTTTTCTATAAGGATCCGCTCGTAGCGGTTGCTGCCACGCACATATTCTTGGGCAATAACTTGCAGATCTTGTTTTTCCAACCGACCCTGTTCGTACAGTACCTTGGCGTTGGTACCGGCAATCTCTATCTTGGCGGCTACTTGCAAGACATCAGCCATAGGCAATCTTTCTGGCTTGGCAGTTTCGGCCCGGCCAATAGCTTCGGCTGCTATGCCAGGGACCAAGACAGGCAAGATGTCGGGTCCTCGTAATATGCGTTCGTGTCGCTCCTGCCGTTGCCGCGCTTCGACTGCTGTAGGTGCCGCCTCAGATGGCGTAATGGTTTCAGACGGCCGCGCAAACATCTGCTCGCCAGATGGGGTAGAAGTAAGCTTTTCTGCCATAGTTGCCCGCTGAGCTACCCTAGCTTCCACAGCGTTAATGATTCGTTGCTGGGCAGGCTCACCTTGGGCGGCTATGCGCTCGGCGGTCATCTTGCGCACAGTCTTGGTGCCTTCGGTTACTTCGTATTGTAGCTGCTTGACCTTTTTCTCTAGCGACTGCTGAACCGGACGCATTTTTTCTTCTGTCCTAATCCGGCCACTGCGGCGTCCTATCATATAGCCAATAATTCCACCCACTAGTAGGTCGGCGCGGCGGCGCCGTGCCCGATGTATCTCAAAGGTTGACCGGCGGGCCGCAGCTTCTCCTGGCGTAGGTGACGATGGCAACGCGTTGGGAGCTGCCATACCCATGCCTATGGGCGGCAGACCGCCATTGCCAGCCGCATGTGCGGCGGGATGCACAGGAAATGATGGAGGTGGGGGAGGAGATGTACCGCTGCTATGCGCGGTAGTGGTAGTTGTCAGCGGGTCAATAGTTTCGTCATCGTCCAGTATGTCGGCGGGGTCTAGGTCGGTATTAAATGGCAGTGTCGACTCTGCGGTAATAGGCTCGTCCGGCTCTGCCAAAGCATCTGCTGTCAGGTCAGCAGCATCCACGTCTGCTGCTTCGGCGATGGGCTCGCCGGCTTCGGGCGCTAGCTCCAGATCACGAATCACCTCTTCTTTGGCTTCGGCCAGTGCTGTCTTGCGGTCCTTACCGGCCTGGATCTTTTCATGGGCGGCCTGGACAAATGCAGCAGCGACTACCAGCTCGGCCTCGGCCGGTGAATCCTCGGGCGTATCGGCATGCTCTAGCTCTAACTGCTCACCTTCACCTTCTAGTATTTGCTGCAGAGCTTCCCGCTCTTCGCCCTCAGACAATTCTCCTAGATTATCGGGCAATTCCACATCTGTTTCGGGTGTATCGGAGGCCTCAGAGTCCTTCGTGCTTGTAGTATCCAGAAACTCCGCCGGCTTTTTGTCTCCGGCCTCAGGTGCTTGCTTGACCGGCTCTATCTGAATGAGGTCAGCCAGGCTCTCAGCCTTTGGCTTGCTGTCAGTGGTCTTTTTTTCAGATACATTAGCGGCCTCAAAAGCCCCCACCTTGGCCTTCTTTTTCTTTTCGCCTGATGTTTCAGACGACTTTTCAGCCTTGGGCGCCTCGTACGAGTGCATCATGTCTGAATCGCGGGGCGAAGTCTTGCCGCCGTCTTTTTGTTCCATGGCTTCTATTGTACAAAATACAGACAGAGAACCCTAGTAGAGTTCTCTGCTGAGAGCGGTCGATTGGACGCGCTATTGTTCTGTTTTTTCGGCAGGCTTTTCGTCGCCTTCGGTAGCTTCCTCGGTCTGCTCGGCATCATCGTCTGTGCCCGTAGTGCCAGCATCGTCAGCCAGAGAAGCAGCAGAAGCATCAGCCTCGGCAGCTTGGTCCTTGGGCATTTCTACTACCGCTATAGACGCTTCTGGGTCGGTCAAGATAGTCACGCCTGCTGGTGCGGTAATGTCAGATACGTACAGGTGGTCGCCAACTTCTTGTAGCTTGGTGCCATCTACTGTCAGCTCGTCGGGCAAGTCGCGTGGCAAGGCCTCTACCTGAACCGTGTCTAACTGTGTCAGTACTAGCAGTGACTTTCTCTCGGCCGGGATTTCGTCGCCAGCCAATACCACCGGTATGTCGGCAGTTGTCTTTTCGTTTTGTCGAATGGCCTGAAAAACCACGTGGCGCATTTGGTGCCTAGCCGGGTCAAAGTCAACGTCTTTAATAAGTGCCAGGTGCTTCTTGCCATCTACCGTTAATTCGACGGGATGGTGTTTGCCCGCAGCGCTATAAGCCTTGGTCAGCATCCGGAAATCGCCCATGACATGTATAGACTCTTTGCCGTGGTTGTGTATAACGGCTGGTATGCTTCCTTCTGCCCGCAAACCCGCTAGGCCTTTTCGAATAACTTCACGTTTCTGTAGTTCCACCACAATTGTGTCGCTGGACATAGTCCCTCCAAGTCAGTAATTTGTTACCTTATTTTAGCATGACTCCTACCTATTTCAGGGTCGAACCCTGAAATAGGTAACGACCTCTAGTTGGCCAACATGGTCTTTAATTCATCGAGCATAGCCTTGTGGTCTTCATGGTCAGATACAAAACTCAAGTAATCATGCCCCTCAAATACCCCTAACAAACGCTCCGGCTTCACCCAATCAGATTGTTTTTCACCAAGATAATAAGGCAAGCTTGACCACCTCCAGTTTCGCCACTGCCGGGGATTTAAGTGAATATAGCGTGAAATATGCTGCCAGTAGCTCTCTTGATCAATCAGCGAAGCCTTGAACGTCCCCTGAAAAACATGGCCCACATGTTCATATTTTTTATTGAAATAGCCCGTGTAAGAGGCAGTAATACTTTTCATTAGTTTTGTAATGCCATCTGCGGTCTCTTGATACAGGAGTAAATGGTAGTGATTTGGCATCAAGCAAAAGGCCACTAGCTCAATCTCGCTACTAAAGTTCTTATACAATCTCCCTAGCGAATCATTCTCTTGCTTTTCTCCGAGATATCTTTTTAAGATATTAAGGAAAACCGCGTAATCCTCTGACACTCGAAAGACTAGTTCTTTGTTGTTGCCCCTATTATATACGTGATAGACGTGCTGAGGGCCGTATACTTTCACTCGGTTCCTACTTGGCATAAGCATATTATACACCGATATTTCAGGGTCGAACCCTGTACAGGGTTCGACCCTGAAATATACTGAAATATCGATGGACGTGACAAGGTGCGGCTGGTAGGCTAGTCATGTGGTAAGTATTGATAAGATTATTCTTAGTGGTGGCCTGATCGCCATCGGCGCTACCGTCTTTGCCGAATCAGGGCTGCTTATAGGGTTCTTTTTGCCGGGCGACACGTTGTTATTTGGTGCCGGTATTTTAGCAGCCCAAGGCACGCTGCCGCTACCGTGGCTGATTATGGTGGTTATTATTTCGGCCATTGCTGGCGACAACGTAGGCTACAGCATTGGTAGACGCACCGGCAAACGCTTGTTCCACAAAAAAGAGAGCATCTTATTCAAGCCCGAGCACCTAGAGCGGGCCGAGGAGTTTTATGAAAAACACGGCGGCAAGACTATCATCTTGGCCCGCTTTGTCCCAGTGGTGCGCACTTTTGCGCCCATGGTTGCCGGTATCGGCAAAATGTCCAGGCAACGATTCATGTTCTTTAATATCATCGGTGGCGTACTATGGGGCGGCGGCGTAACCTTGCTGGGTTACTGGCTGGGTACCAAAATGCCCTGGCTAGAGAACTATATTACCGATGTTATTTTGGCAATTCTAGTACTAACCATCGCGCTGTCCGCCTTCCATATCCTGAAAGAACCCGACAATCGCAAACTTCTCATAAAACGCATAAAAATATGGAAGCGCGACATAACCCTCAACAAAAAAGCAGATTAAACTTCGTCAAAGTCGTCGTCGGTCAAAAGTGGCAGCAAACGCTGTGCGGCCTGCAGAACGTCAACATTATTTGCAATCTTGGGTTCGAATGCCGGGAACTCATCAATCGGTATCCATTTGTAGTCAGCGTACTCCTCGGGATTGAGCCGAATCTCGCCACCATCATACAGCGCCACGTGATGAGGAATAATCATACTGTTGCCATCTTTTTTGCGGAATAGTATTTGGTAGCAGCTCATCTTCCAGCAGATTCTAACCTTGGCAGACTCGCCAATCTCTTCTTCTTTTTCGCGCTTGAGCCCGGCCAACAGTGACTCATCAGTGATTTCGGTTTTGCCGCCAATAAGCGAATAAACGCCGTCATAATCTTGCTCGCCAAAGCGCTTGGCAAACAAGACCTTTGTCTTATCTTCAGAGAATAATACAAATTTGGGGCAATATTGAAAAAGAGTGTTTTTGTTCATAAAAAACACTATACCATTTTTGATCTGTCCTTAGTTCTCACACAAGCCCATAGTTTGGCGGTATGGGCTTGTGTGAGAGACAGAGCTTACATCGAACGGTAAACGTTCAGTCTCTCGTATGAAGTTGTGAAGGGGTTAGGAGATCAGCAGTCGCCTGCCGTCACGTAGTCGGTGGACCACAAACCGTTGGAGAACGGGGCCAGGCCGTCGTCTTCCGCCGAACGGTAGGAGGAGAGGGTGTCCTCGCCGTCGTCCGTCTTCGGGCGGTAGGCCGGGTAGGCCGTGACCTTGTCGGAGTCGTGGGGAACGTAGGCACTGGTGCCGACGCTCTCGATGGTCAGGGTCTCTCCCAGCGAGGGCTTGCCGGGGGTGCGGCTCATGGTTCGCAGGCAGACGGTGTCACCGGCGTGGATCTCGCTCAGGGTGAGGGCATCCTCGAAGTACGGGTGATGCAGGTTGGTTGGCACACCGATCTTGTCGAGCGACAACATCGCGTGACACAGTTCGCCAGCGGGCAGATCGTCGCACAGCGGCAGATCGCTCAGAAGGATCCGGCTGGCCTGCCACGTGTCACCGGCGGCGCCTTGGAAATACCAGCCCCAGTAGCCTGTGCCACAGTCGAAGTGGAAGAACGAGTCGTCCGGGTAGGAACGGGGCATGTCAGTCTCGGTCAGGCCGAGATAGGCGAAATGGTCCTGCGCCAGACAGTCCTCGTCCGTCATGGACTGCAGCTCAGTACCCCTCATCAGCCAGTAGTCGACCTCGGCGTCTCCACCATCGTCGGTGACGATGGTGGTAAAGGTGGTGGTCGGAGCGGTGGTGGACGTGGTGGGGTCGACGGCCGGAGCCGTGGTGGTGCTGACGGGGGGATTGCTGGCAGCTTCGTGATCATCATGCACGCCGAAGGCGAACGCCAGGGCGGTGATGACAGCGAAGACCAGCGAGCACAGAACGAGGATGCCAAGGGGATTCAGCCGACGCGGTGTCGAGTCGTCGTAGACGGGCTCGAGGAAGTGATCGAGAAAAGACACTCTGAGACTCTCCTGTGGTTGATGAACGGGTGTAACCCTCTACCGACTATTGATCGGCACAGGGTTACACCCTTGCAACTAGTTCACAACTAGAGATAAGTAAGCTCTGTCAAAGGGCGTCAAAGCAGAACTTTAACTTCAGTAATTAGATCATAAAAAAATGTTTTTGTCTATAGCTTACTGATCAAATGCCTGTGTGTACTGCGCACTTATCCCCTCTAGAAGGGTATCGACTTGGGCAAGGCCATCAGCTTCAAACGAGTCATATCTGACAGTCCCAACTACATTGCGCATACCTAGCACGAGCCGTGATAGCTGCATGTCTTGTGGCACCAAGTAGACACTGGGTATACCAGCCTCTTCTGCCCAGCCCTCCTCTATAGCGTTGCCGTGTCCCATTGGATGAAGGCAGTTAAAATGCCCATCGGCCACAACCGTAGACCATAAGTAGTCTATGTCCCTGACTTCGGCCGGTGTCACGTCAGGATGCTTTATCGGGTCTGTACCATGTGCGTGCGGTGCGTAGCCAAACATACTGACAGGCGAATCGTGAATGGCGATAAGCTCGCTCAGGTCCACGTATCGTCTCTTAGTTGGCTCATCCATGCCTGTCAGTGGTCCCGCCAGATACCATAGAAGTCTATTCCCCGCCCTAACGGCGACGGCCTTATCAACAGACTCAGCTACCACATCCGTTAATCGTCCGTGTGCTTCAAGCTCGTCACGGTACGCCCCAATAGAGCGTGAACGCTTTGCCTGAGCGAGTGTAATAAAATTTTTGCCTGTCTCTGCCAGTTCTGCTGTCATATCGTTTTCCTTACTTTAGCTCCTTAACAATAAAAAACAAGCTCTGGCATTTCCAGGGTAGAGCACTCCCCTAGAAAATCCGTTTCTATTGTGTAATAATTGGCGCCCAAAGAGAAACATGCATACTATGCCCGAAAAATTACATAAAACACAGCTATCTATCCTTCGCACGCTGCGCCGCAACCCGACTGCGCGCTTCACTGAGTTAATGCTGCCCACTGGCCAGGAGAGCGACACCTTTAAGTTCCATGTGCGCAAGCTGGCGCAGATAGGTTACATACAAAAACTACCAAACGGGCTCTACAGCCTGACAGTTCAAGGCAAAGAATTCGCCAATAATCTGAACGAGCAAAAACGCGCTACTCAGAAACAGCCAAAACTATCGGTTGTTTTGATCGTGGCCAAGCCCGGCCAGGCCGGCGAGCCATTATATCTGTTTCAAAAACGATTGCGCCAGCCGTACTACGGATACTGGGGTCATATGAGCGGCCCTGTGCAGTGGGGTGAGGACTTGCCAGAAACCGCGCGGCGAGAACTTCGCAAGCAGACTGGCCTGACAGCCTCATTTACCGTGCGAGCTTTTCATAGGAGTATGGATTACAGCCAAGAAGAGGAATCACTCCTAGAAGACAAGCTGTTCGGCATTCTACAGGCAGCCGAAATTTCGGGTGAACTATCCGACGCATGGAGCGGCGGACATAACCAGTGGATGACTGTCGCGGAGCTAGTGCAGCAACCAGATTATTTTGCACCCACGCTCAAATTTATTGAGCTGGCACAAGTCGGTGAATCCTACACCTCAGAACAGCTTCATTATAAAGCGAACGAATACTAAGTTATCAGCAGCTCTAGAGCATTTTCTTGAGGTACTGACCGGTGTAGGACTCTTTGACTCGCGACACTTGCTCTGGTGTACCGCGGGCTATGATTTGCCCGCCCCCGGCACCGCCCTCTGGCCCCATGTCTATCAGCCAGTCAGCGTTTTTAATAACGTCTAGATTGTGTTCGATTATGACCATACTGTTACCGGTGTCTACCAGGGCGTGCAGCACACCCAGCAGTTTATTCACGTCGTCCATGTGCAGCCCGGTGGTTGGTTCGTCCAGGATGTATAATGTCCGCCCCGTGGCCCGGCGAGACAGTTCGGTGGCAAGCTTAACACGTTGAGCTTCGCCGCCAGACAGCGTGGTGGCCGGTTGGCCCAGGGCAATGTAGCCCAAGCCTACGTCTACAATAGTCTGCAGCTTGCGGGCAATGGTCGGGATGTTTTCAAAGAATTCCAGCGCAGTTTCGCAGGTCATTTCTAGCACATCGCTGATGGTCTTGCCTTTGTAATGAATCTCTAACGCTTCGCGGTTATAGCGCTTGCCCTTGCAGACCTCGCATGGCACGTACACATCGGGCAAAAAGTGCATTTCTATTTTGATGATGCCGTCACCAGAGCAGTTTTCGCACCGGCCACCACGCACGTTAAAGCTAAAGCGTCCAGGGCTATAGCCACGAATCTTGGCCTCTGGCGTGCTGGCAAACAGCTCACGAATGGGCGTAAACAAGCCGGTGTAGGTGGCAGGGTTAGAGCGCGGCGTCCGGCCAATGGGTGACTGGTCTATCACGATGGCCTTGTCCAGGTGCTTGATCCCCTCTATCTCGTCATGACTGCCTGGTACTTCGTTGGCCCGCATCAGCCGAGCAGACAGTTCCTTGGCTAGAATATCGTTGATCAGGCTCGATTTGCCAGAGCCAGATACGCCGCTGACAACCACCATCATGCCCAGAGGAATCTCGACTGTTACGTTTTTGAGGTTATTCTCGCGGGCGCCCTTGATCAGAATTGATTTCTCGTTCCCTTTGCGACGCTTCTTGGGTACGGGGATCTCTTTTTTGCCCAGCAAATACTTGCCCGTAACACTCTTTGGATTGTTGGCCACTTCTTCTGGCGTACCTTCGGCCACTATTTCGCCACCATGGATGCCAGCGCCTGGACCAATGTCTAGTAAGTAGTCTGCCGTACGAATAGTGTCTTCGTCGTGTTCTACCACCAATACCGTGTTGCCTAGGTCGCGCAGATGCTTGAGCGTACTAATCAGTCGGGCATTGTCGCGTTGGTGCAAGCCAATACTTGGCTCGTCCAGTACGTACAGCACGCCCTGCAGACCAGACCCAATCTGAGTAGCCAAACGAATACGCTGGGCTTCGCCGCCGGACAGCGTCACCGCGCTTCTAAGCAGGTTCAGATAGTTCAGCCCCACGTCTTGCATGAACTGCAGCCGCGCACAGATCTCTTTAATAACCTGATTGGCAATGTGCGCCTCTTTTGCAGAGAATTTGACAGTATTGAAGTAGTCGATGGCTTCGTCGATGGACATTTCGCAGATATCCATAATGGATTTGTCGCCCACAGTCACCGCCAGTACTTCTGGCTTGAGGCGCTTGCCACGACACTCATGGCAGGGGCGCTCACGCATGAAGCGCTCGATATCACGGCGCATAAAGTCACTCTCGGTTTCTTTGTGGCGGCGTTCTAGATTAGGGATAACTCCTTCATAAGCGGTCTCGAACGTGCGGCCAATACCCAGGGACACACGATACTTTTCGCTGCCCGTTCCGTACAGGATTTTATCCAGCTGATCTTTGGTCAGCTCACCCGTTGCAATGTGCAAGCTAAAGCCATAGCGATCCGCTACTGCCTGCATCTTTTTGGTGTACCAGGCATCAGTGTTGATACGGTTGAAGGGTCGAATGGCACCCTCGGCAATAGTCAGCCGGCCATTAGGAATCACCAGCTCTGGGTCAACCTCTAGCCGAGAACCCAAGCCCGTACAGATAGGACAGGCGCCATGCGGGCTATTAAAGCTAAAAGTACGGGGCTCTAGCTCTGGAATCATGACGTCGGGGTGGTCAATACAGGCGTACATGAGGCTAAAGGTCCGGCCGCTATTATCGTCGGCGTTGATTACTTTCAGCTTGCCGTCGGTGATATCTAGGGCTTGTTCGACACTTTGGGTTAGGCGGCCGCGGCTGTCTTCGTCATTAACTAGGCGATCCACCACAATTTCTATAGAGTGCTTATAATTTTTGTCTAGTTCGGGGAACTCGTCCAGAGAATAAACCACGCCATCAACGCGGGCACGCGCAAAACCGGCCCGCTGGTATTGTTCGGGGATGTGTTCGAACGCTCCCTTTTTGTCTTCGACCACCGGTGCCAGGATCATCAACCGGGCTTTTTCTGGCATAGCCGCAACTTGGTCTACGATAGCCTGGGTAGTTTGTCGTTCGACTGGCTTGCCACAAATAGGACAATGTGGCACACCAATACGGGCAAATAACAGGCGTAAATAGTCATAAATTTCAGTGACAGTGGCCACCGTACTGCGCGGGTTGCGACTAGTGGATTTTTGGTCGATAGAGATTGCCGGGGATAGACCGTCAATCTGATCTACGTCGGGCTTTTCCATAAGGCCCAAGAACTGGCGGGCATAGGAACTGAGTGATTCGACATACCGTCGCTGCCCTTCGGCGTAAATAGTGTCAAAAGCCAGCGAAGATTTGCCACTACCAGACAGGCCGGTAATAACTACCAGCTTGTTCCGCGGCAACTCAACACTCACGTTTTTGAGGTTATGCTCGCGCGCTCCCTTAACAACAATTTTCTCACTCATAAACAGCCTAAAATTATAGCAAAAAACAGAGGAAATTTCTAGCCACTCCCTCGCGCTACAAGTCATAAAAGAAAAGCCGGACGCCACGTTCTAAGAAGAAAATGGCGCCCGGCACAAGCGGACCGCGGTCAGTCTGTGACGCGCAGCCCCAGCCCCTCCCGCAACAGGTAGCAGAAGGTATACAGGCTGTACTTGTCCGGCAGCTCCAGACTAAAACGCTGGTTGTTGGCAGCGTATGGCCCGAACACCCAGTCAGACGAGAAGCCCTCGCTGTACACATCCAACTGCTGCTTGTCACGCCCAAAGAGGCTGTGAAAGTTGTCGGCGATCGGAACATCCGACTTCACGCTGATCACCCAGTCGTAGAAGTTGCACCGCAGACGCATCTCAAGCTTCCCGGGGACCACAATCCCGTACACGGGCAGGCCGACGGACTTGGATGTATGCGAGCCCACCACCCGCACGGGGGGTGAGCTTGAGCTCTTCGTAGGTCAGGAAGAGCGGGGCCAGCCGGTCCGCCACAAACATGATCTGCTCCGAGTAGCCAGGCTCCCAAAGCAGCCCCTTACGGGGCCTGTTGGCGGTGGCCCATTGCTGCAGGGGCGGACTATCGGCATAGGCGGTCATCTGGGTGGACATGTACACCATCCTCTCGAGGTACGACTTCTTTATAGAAGATAAGGTAAACCATACCATGAAATAGCCCCCTTAGTAATGGCGTGTTATCCTCTAGGGTATGAAAGTCGCTATTCAAGGCATTGCTGGTTCGTTCCATCACGAAGCAGCGCAGAAAATGCTTGGAACAGATATAGAACTGCTGCACTGCGATACGTTTCAGCAAGTATTCGAGGCAGTCGAAAGCGAAAGAGCAGACAAAGGCATTGTTGGCGTAGAGAACAGTCTGCACGGCTCGATCAACGCGGTATATCGCCTGCTAGCGCGCAATTCGGTCTGGGTACAGGGCGAAACCTATTTGCATGTCAACCAATACCTTATAGCGGCGGGACCAAAAGAATTAACAGAAATTCAAACAGTCATGTCCCAAATCATGGCCCTTGCGCAGTGCGAGCTGTGGCTGGACGCCACCATGCCACAAGCGCACCGAGAAGAAACCCATGATACGGCCGCAAGCGTCAAATACGTCGTGGCCAACCCCCGGGAGCCCTGGGCTGCTATTGCCAGCAAACGCGCCGCAGAATTACATGGCGGCACCATTCTGGCAGGGCCAATTAACGACGACGAGCACAACTACACGCGCTTTTTCCTACTAAACAAAGATAAGAGTCATCTGCCGGAAGCTACCAAAACCAGCATCATCCTAGAGACCAACCATCAACCCGGTGCGCTCTATGACGCCCTCGGTGCTTTTGCCCAAGCCAGTATCAACCTGTCTAAGCTAGACAGCCATCCCATTGCCAATGACAAGCGCCACTACGCTTTTTATATAGATTTCGAGGCCGGGCTAAACGAACAGCTGGAACACGACGTCTTCGACGTTCTGCGCGCCCAAGGCTGCACCATAACAACCCTCGGCAGCTACAAACCTGCCTAAACATAACTCCCAGCTCAGTAGCGACCAACTGCTCCCTGTTACGGCTTCGGTGTAACTCATCTTTTTCCCGGCTCAAAACCACAAGGCAAAACTAAACCCATTTCGCAGCTGCTTTCAGCAGCTCCTGCGAGTACCTTTCTTGTGTTGACAAGAAAGGTACCAAAGAAACAACAGGCGGTTACCCAAACATGACTAGCCGCCGGTAACCCGGCTGTCCGGCTCCTGCGGGACTCCTTTTAGTCGGCCTAAAGGCTAGTCCTCGGAGCGCGAGCAACCGGGTTACCGCCGTCTAATCAGTTTGGCTAAAGCCTGGTTCCAAGCAGCAGCCTTCGGCTATTAAAAAACAAGCCCTTTAGGGCTTGTATCCATGGAGGCCTATGCCGGCTCAGTGGAAACCGATGAAAAACTGCGTCGAGGTAAGCCGCGGTCCGAGGACTGTTTGAAGCCCTGCTTTCCATTGAAGACAATAATAAGGCAGGGCAAGTTCCGCAGGAGCCGGATAGCTCGACGCAGTTTTTCAATTGTTGTTTCCAGTTCGCCGGTTGCTTCTTTGGATACTTTCTTGTCAACACAAGAAAGTATCTCAGTCAAACTGCCCTAAGGGCAGTTACCGAAACCTTTTTGAGAATGGCATGCGGCTGCACCCAACCCAAACATGCCCTGTTATACTGACTCTATGCCGCGCATAAAGCACTACGCCCAACTGGTTGTTTTTGATACCTTGGCTGTTTTATGCATGCTTGCCGCACTGCTGACTGGCTGGCTGCCAGGTCCGGGTGGCATACCCCTTTTCTTGATAGGCCTGAGTTTATTGGCAATAAACCATGACTGGGCCCAGCGCTACATTGACCTGCTGCGTGAATACGCCGACAAAATTAGCGATGTTATCTTTACGCCACCCCGCCGGGTGTTTTTTGACACAGCGACTGTAGTTTTACTGATTGCCGGCGTCTTGCTGCTAGTCCGCCACAGTGCGATATGGATGGTGTCGGCCGGCATTTTTTGCATAGGGTTTGCTCTGCTCTGCTTCTTTGGCAATCGCAACAGATGGGCCCGGGTAAAAAACTGGGTTGCGGCCAATCTCTTTGGCCGCCGCAAGCATTAGCTCTATAAAATATACTTGCTTTTTATACAACTTTATTTAAAATACTCTCCATATACGTGGGCAACCTTGAGGGGAACCGAAAGAGCACACTTTTAAAAAACTAACGTAGGCACAGCTTACGCACTTGAGCCTCCAGTGCATTTTCTTCCCGAGGAACGGACCGAGACGTACTTTAGTACGTTGAGGGAGTACCACAGGGGAAAAATGTGCTGGAGGCCAAGAAGCCAGCGGGGCAGCCGGCTGTGCCGGGTGGCAGGCTGGCTGGTGCGTAAGTTGCGAGGAGTATTCTTTATGATGGAGTTCATTGTCCTGGGTTTGGTTCCAGGCACCACAATTCAGGTAACTTTTGTAGGCGCGGCAATCGCTCTTTTTGGCTTTGTTGGCCTGTCATGGTGGAGCTTTCGGGCAATGCGTCGGGCATCGTCAGGAAAATCACGCCCTATTGCTCAGTAACGGGCAGTATACCTTGGCCGTATAATTGCAGCTCTTCCAGCAGATATTTCTGCTCGCCAGTCAGGTCGGTGCGCTGCGACAACTCGCTCAGCCGGTTAAAGAACTTGGCGGCCCGGCTTTGGTCGCCACCGCCCAGTAGCTTGCGTTCCCGAAACGTTTCCCATAGTGCCCGCTCTTCGGCGGTCAGTGACTTGGGGTGATTCCGGGCTTTATACAGTGGCAGCAGTGCCTCCAGGCGATCGTCTTTAAAGGTCAGGTCTAAGCCACCCAGCTCTTCGGCAGTGGCAGCCCGCACGGTGCTCATCTTTAGCTTGTCCTGGGTGTCAAAAAAGCCGTCGTACAAACGAGTATCTACGTCGGCCTCATCCTGCAGCAAGCGAGCTTGCATCTTCTTGTCGAGTAACTCCAACGCCTGCAATACGCCGGTACTCAGGCGCTCCTGGGCAGCCTGCAGTTTTTTGAAGTTGGCCATATAGACAGCCGGATCCAACTTGAGCCGCTGTTGGCTATCGGCATCGAGCACTCCCAGGGGCGCTATGGCCGGACAACGGTTGAATTTGATGGTCTTGACCGGCAGTCGGATGGCATTTTCGTCGCGACTCCAGCGCATGGCCTCGGCCAATTCATTGGGATTGAGTTTTAGGAAAGGCTCTGGATCGTGTCGCAGGTCAAAGACAAGGGCCGACTGGGCCTGGGGATGGTCAGCCAGCTTGCCAACCACAGTAGTTTTTTCGAACTCGCTGGGGTATTTGCCAGAGCTGTACACAAACGGCTGCCCACCCTGGACCAGCTTGGCCACCTCTTTTTTGTCGCGCATCTGTAGCAAGAAATCAAATAGCTTGGGCTGTTTGTCGCGGATCATCTTAGCAACCGCAATGGTAGCCAGGACGTCATTGAGCGCGTCATGAGCATGACTGTGATCCAGCTTATTCAGCTTGGTCAGCAACTCTAGTCGGTTGGTTGGCTTGCCCTTGGGGTCAAACGGCCACTGTATTCCCTGCGGCCTCAGGGCACGTGTCATGCGTACTACGTCCAAGATATCCCAACGTGACCGGCCATTTTGCCACTGCCATTCGTAAGGGTCATAAAAGTTGCGATACATAGTGTAGCGCATAAACTCATCGTCGAACCGTACGGTATTAAAGCCCACAAAGATAGTGCCTGGAGCGGCAATATCGTGATGGAATATCTTTAAGAATTCAGCTTCGTGCATTCCCTCGGCCAAGGTTTTTTGGGGCGTGATGCCCGTAATCAGAATGGCGTCCGGCTCGGGCAGGACATCGTCGCTCAGGCGAACCAAATAGTTAAACGGCTCACCCACGGGATTGAGCTGCAGGTCTGTCCGCTGGCCAGCAAACTGCATAATGCGCGCATCCCGGGCGCTAACACCCGAAGTCTCTAAGTCATAGAACAGAAAAGTCGAAGAGCTCATTACACCAGTCTATCACTTCTCGATTTTCGTCCTGCACAAACCAGGGAGGACTCATCAGCATAACTATCAGTTATGGAATCGAGAGACGACAAGGAAGAATAAGGGGGCAGAGAACCTGCTCAAGGTCTCGTCTTTGTTGGCAAAATGTACCACTTCAAGTGATAATTCGGACTGGTTCGCCAAGCACACCTGCGGTGCGATTGGTGGATCAGGGCGAACGGGCACCCGGAGGAGCATTTTAGAACAACAGAGACCTTGAACAGATTCTGATACCCGCATTCGTGTCAGAGCATCCAGGAGATGTCTTCGCCTTCGTCTTCGTCAGGCGGGGGTCGGTAGACGTACCCTTTCGGAGGTCCGGTATTGGTATGTTCTCCTTCCGGTGGCATGACCATGAGCAACACAATGAAACCCAGAGTCAGTGCAATCACCGAACCGGCCAAACCGAACACGAACGCCCATCGCCAGTCGTAACAAAACGCGGCGATGCCCGGTATCTGGCTCCGACAGTAATAGGCAATGCCGGCGAGCGATACAAGCGCGATAGTCTGCTTCCACGTAAGCTCCACTAGACCCCTCCTTTTTTGGTGTCTAGCCTGTTGCTTGCTTCTTCCTTGTTGTCAATTTCTGTGCGCAATCACACAGGCTACCTCAAGAGATAACAAATTATTTATACCATAAATAGCAATCTTAATCAAAAGCAGGTTACTTTTTTTCGGGGGGTGCCTTGGGCGTAATGATACTGCCAGGGTCTGGCTTGGCCGTGCCGGGGATATGGCTCAGCAGCTCGTCGGTTTCTTCGTCTTCTTCCGTGTGGACAGGCGGAGTAGCCCAGGTACGATCAATGGGATGGTCGGCAGCCAGCTCTGCCGGTGTAGATCGGTGGCGACGAATCAGCCAGTAAGCACCGCCCAGCACAACGATGACGCCAAGTACGCCAAAGAGCCACCAGATACGGTGCGATACCCGTGGGTCGGGTACTGTTAGAGGCTGGGGGTCGTTTGTTAGCTGGTCAACTCCGGGCAGCTGATTGACCGCTCCGGGCACATCTGGTACATCTTCTGGCTGCGGAGTACTTTGGTTCTGTTGCCTCGTGCTACTACCGCCAGACGGTGTAGGTGGAGTGGGTGAGCTTGGTGGGGCCGGCGAGCTAGAAGAGCTAAAAGTAACGGTTGCTCCCTGCACCCCAGGACTGGTAACTGTCGTGCCTTGGGCAGCGTTGCCCGTGAGAGATATCGTGGTACTGCCACTGGCCGCCACTGCCTTGAAGCGAAGCGTGATAATAAGTGAGTCTACGTTCACCGTATTCCCCGAAGTAGTTCGGGTGAGCGATATAGGATTGGCCGCTACGTTCTGTTCTGCTATTTCCGGAAAGGCACTGCCAGCGTCGCTGGCAGAGACCAGCTGAAGCTTTGAACCATCATAGGTAATCTCGGCCTGTACGCCGTTTACGTCCACACCCGGATTGATACGCAGAGCCATTGATACTTCTGCACCATTTGTCAGATTAGTGATCGCCGGGGCTAGGTATATTGTCCCGGTTGCAGCAGAGGCGCTTTGGCCAAACCCCAAAAACCCGACCAAGACGGCCACCCACAGCACCACACGCTTGATTTTCGCTAGATCCACGTATTTTATCTTAAACCTTTCTAGCCCAGGAGGGCGCCAGGCGACCCTGGCACTACGCTAGCATCCGGAAGGAGCTATATCCCGCCGACGCAAATACTCACACGTATCGAGCATTTTTTCCCAGGTGACTGGGCCAACAACGCCATCTGCCGAAATTCTCATGTATCCCTGATAAGCACTCACAGCGGCGGCCGTCTGCCCCCCGTACTTACCGTCTTCTCCTATTATAGACCAGTTACTATTGGGATACAGACGATTCGCACCATTCACTATACTCTGCGCAGCTTTGGCGCACGAGCCCTCAGAACCGACCTTGCCACCGGGCGCCGCCCGAAGTGTGGCATCCGTACCCTTACACCCCCAGGCTTTAGTGAGATCAAAGCCAGGCTTGGCGGGTGCAGCAGAACTAGACTGGAAGAGCCAGTACGATCCAGCCGCTCCAAAGCCAACCACAAAAACCAGTAACATAACAAATTTTTGGTTTTTCAAACTGAGAAAACCCGGTAGCTTGCTTGCCTTCTTCACTTGCTTGCCTTTCGCTGTTGATCTTACGGATGCTGTTTTGGTACCACGGGCTGCCATTGTCTGTCCCCTTTGTTATTTACATATTGCTATACGAGCGACATCATTAATCCCCGCAGGCAGGCGTATTGACATCGACACAAGTAATCTGCCGGAACCAGAACCATGTCTGTGGTCCCACCGACCCATCTACATCAATGGGCCGTCTATCTGGAAAAAAGGGAGAACTATTGACACGCTTCTGGTATGCAGCCACCGTCAAAGCAGTAGCAGGGCCATAGACTCCATCCTCGGTTAAATAGCCCCAATGCGCCGTACTGCCATATTTGGTTTTAGCACTATTTAGAACTTTTTGTACAGCTTTCACGCATGAACCTTTAGAGCCCTGCTTGAGCACAACACCTAGAGCCTCGCACCCCTGTACCGTACTGTCGTCTTTGGCGACTCTGGCAGAACTACTCTGATAAAGCCAGTACGACCCCGCAACCACAAAGCCAACGATAAAAACCGTCAAGAGTATGAATTTTTTATTACTTAGACTGAAAAACCCCGGTAACTTGCTTGCCTTCTTCACTTGTTTACCCTTATTCGATGACTTTGCAGGTACTTTTTTGGTGCCCTTGGCCGTCATAGCCTGACCTTTCGCTGATGTTTTTTATACTTATCACTACTTTAGCATAAGCGTGAACTCTGTCACAACAGATTAGGAAGCCTTTTAGTACTCTAGGTTGTCTTGTCCAATAAATATTTTGTGGCCGGTCTCCAGGCCTTGGCGTCTGAGCTCGTGCATGATGCCCATTTTTTTCATAATGTCCCGCAGACGCTGAGTGGCGTGAAAGTTTTCAAAATCAGTGCGCATAGCAAAGCGCTCTATCTTGCGGCCAGAAACCCGGAAGCCGCCGCCAGCAAGCTTCTCTACCTTCCAGGCGTCCTCGGTATTTTTGAGTCGTAGGATCGGCATGGCCGTGTCAGTTACCTCTTGTTTTTTGGCTTGTTTAGCGTGCTCTTTGGCTACTTTGTCTTTGACTGCCAGCAGCAACTCTTTTACGCCTGCTTTGGTCTGTGCCGAAATAGCCAGCAGCTTAGCCCCCCGGGGTGTTACGGCCTTCAGATCAGCCAGCAGTGAAGCCACGATGTCGTCGTCCAGCCCTTCTACCTTGTTGAGCACGACTATCTGGGGACGCTTGGTGAGATCTATTTTGTAAGCCTTTAGCTCGTCTTGGATTGTTTTGTATGCAACAGTCACATCGTCTTGGTAGGCATCTATCATGTGCACCAGTACCAGCGTACGCTCTATGTGGCGCAAGAACTCATCCCCTAGCCCCTTGCCTTGGCTGGCACCCTCTATGAGACCCGGAATATCGGCAAACAAAAGGGCAGTGTCATGCACATCTACCACACCCAGGTTGGGTCGGAGGGTAGTAAAGGGGTAATTAGCAATCTCTGGCCTGGCATTGCTAATAACGCTCAGTAGCGTAGATTTGCCGGCGTTTGGCAAACCCACCAGGCCGACATCGGCGATCATCTTGAGTTCTAGGGTCAGCTCTCTATCGTCACCCTTTTCGCCTTTTTCGGCCATGCGCGGGGCCTGGCGCGTACTGCTAACAAAGTGAGCATTGCCAAAACCGCCCTTGCCGCCCTCGGCAATAATCACTTCGTAGCCTTCTTGGACTAGGTCGGCTAGCACCTTGCCTTCCGTATCTGTCACCACGGTACCTACTGGCACCCTGACCGTCATATCTTGGCCGTTTCTGCCGTGCTTTTTAGTCTTGAGCCCGGGTTGGCCATCTGCGGCAACCAGCCGCTTTTGGAACCGAAAGGTAGCCAGGGTATTTTCGCTTTGGCTGGCCTGAAAGATAATGTCGCCGCCATCGCCGCCATCGCCGCCATCTGGGCCGCCTCTGTCTATAAATTTCTCATGACGAAAACTAACGGCACCATTGCCGCCGTCGCCGGCCTTGACCAAAACTTGTACTTTATCTACAAACATACTCTTAGAATTATATACGCTTCTTGTGTTTCATTCTGGTCACTTCCACGATAAAAGAACGGGTAGTATCAGGTGTCTATGAATAGCTTATAATAACATTTTTATAAAAAATCTTCAACTGGGGAGAGCATAAAAGCTTAGTGATGAGCTGTACGTTTCCTGTTTGGTGTTGATCCTTCCTTTCGGAAGGCACAGGAAACGTACAGCTCGGTGGTTCTGTGTCGGTCAGGGACTCGAGGGAATGACGATGTCGATGGCGTCGGCAGTGGTGGGCGACGAGCAGGCAAGACCACGAAGGTCACGGTACTCGTCTTCGCTGTCGAAGAACCGCCTTTCGCGCTCATAGCCGAAGAACTGGCCGTCCTCCAACTCCAGCGGCTCGCGCCACACGAAGATGTCCAGCTGCTCGCCACCGGTGATCTCGAAGTCTAAATCGACCCCGCAGTCATCGATACGAGTCACGAAGGTGCCCCGAGAGAAGTCGGTCTCGTCGTCATAGCCGAAGCTATAGATCTCCACGACCGTGAAGCCACGGGCTTCGAGCTTGCTCTGGGCTGCCTCTTGAGCAACCTGTCGGGCTTCCTCCTTGGCGGTGGCCTCTTCGGACGGTCCGGTCGTCACACAAGCGCCAGTGACTGCCACGAGGCATATCAGTAGGGCGCCGAGCACGATGGGCCGCAGCCGTCGACGTGGTTGGGTAGAGATGGTCATACCACTCCAATCTTGGAAAGTTCTTCCGATACAGACTGAGCGGGATTATACTATAAAAATACCAGAAAGTCAATACATCCCACCTCTGTTTCTTGACTGTCATAAGTATTGCTTTTTATCAGTCTTTGTGTTATAATGTATTTATTGTGAGAATCCTCTCGCATGCCCCTTCCAAGGGAATCAGAGTCAAAGGCGGATCCATGCCCCACTTCCTCCAGATCTTTCGCACCATCTTCACCCCCCTCCACGCGGTCCTGCTCGTCGCGGCCATCGTCGCCGGCGTCTTCCTGCCGACGCAGTTCACCAGCGACCTCGTCCTGTCCAGCATCGCCATCGTGACGACCTTCAGCGGCGTCGTCGCGGCCAAGCTGTCCATCAAGGACGGCATCCAGCTCAACCGTGCCTCCGACTGGTACAAGGGCTGGGGCACGCTGTTCCTCACGGCGATCATCGCCGGCCTCCTCCTGCTCGCCATCACCATCGTGATGGAGTGCACGGCCGCCAACTACGTCATCGACAAGAACGGTCACCTGCACTACGTGCTCGACCTCACCCGCATGGGCGTGCTGTGGCTGGGCTTCTACATCGGCATGACCCTCGAGGCCATCGGGTGGACCCCCACCGTACAGCAGGCCAACGCCGAGGCCCGCAGCCAGACCGCCACCATGGCCACCACCCCGGACATCCCCGCCTAGTCTGCACCCCGCAGACATCGACTCTGGTCAAGACCTGACTACCCCCCCCGCGCATACAGTCAGGCCGTGAAGTGGTCGCAGTTGGATCTTCCAACCCCCGACAACCAACTCCCACTTCACGAACGCGCACACTTCTTCTGATGTGCCACACTAGTGGCAAAAGCAGAACTGACGAGTCCAAAAGGACGAAAAGTGTCTATCCTATAAGTACTTGTACTGTCTTTGTCAGACAGGCGGTTATAGAAACAAGACTGACCACCTGACAGCTTGCTATCCGGCTCCTGACATGGTCTCTTTTCTGCCTGCCAGCAGGCTCAGCCTGCTGCGCTGCAGAAAAGGCCACGATCTCGGAACTCACCCCAGCAAGCTGGGGCTCAAACAGTCCTCGGACCGCGGGTATCAAGCTATCAGGCGTCCAATCTGTTTCTCTAAAGCCTGATCCGCCTAAAGACAATACAAACCGCCCGAGCTTTCCTGGCGGGTATTGTAGGATTTGAAGAGTAAGACCTCGGGCCGACTTGCATCTGTGGGCCCAGGCTGGCTTTGGGTAAACAGATTAGACAGGGAAGGTTCTGCTACCTGCGCAGCGAGGACTGTGTGCAGTCCTGTATTTCGTTTGAAATCAATAACAAAGACAGGACAAGTTCCGCAAGCTGCCA
>DATHJY010000005.1 GCA_035489575.1 Verrucomicrobiia bacterium | reverse complement strand
GGCCAAAGATTGAAGCCACCTTTGGAAAACTCAAAGAGCAACACTTCTTGGTCTCTTCGTTCCCAAGAAGTGTTAAGGGCTACTTTGTGCACTACTTACGAACCCTGCTTGGCTACCAGGTGGTTAATTCGTGATTGGGGTATCATGTAGTTAATTTTTCTGCAATTAGATTGTCTAGCTACAATACTTGTCACCTATTCTGAGTTAGCAGGCTCCGGTATACTGTGAGGTAGTACATGGCAACATATAAGGTTATTCAAGATATCGAGGCAGAAGATAAACTGCTTGGGCCGTTCAGTTTACGGCAGTTTATTTATTTGTTGATTGTGGCGGTTACTATGTTTCTGGGCTACAAGCTGTCCAGCGCTAGTGTTCTTCTGATCATACCGTTGCTGCCTATTATTATTTTCTTTGCTTTGTTGGCGGCGCCATTTGGCCGGGACCAGAGCAGTGAAGTCTGGTTGCTTGCCAAGATACGGTTTTTTATCAAACCCCGTAAGCGCATATGGAACCAAGATGGTATACAACAGCTCGTTACCATCACTGCGCCTAAAAAGATCGAGGCACCGCGCACCAAAAACCTTACCCAGACAGAAGTCAAAAGCCGCCTGCAAGCTCTAGCCAGCACTATCGACACGCGCGGCTGGGCAGTGAAGGACGTCGATGTCAGCATGTTTGCCCACCCCTCGCTCCTGGCTGCCGCTCCAGATTCGGACCGGCTTATTGCTGCCGAGACATTCACACAGGTAGAAGAAGACATAGCGGCACCCCAGGATATGTTTGACGAACAGACAAATCCAACCACTCAAAACCTTGACCAGCTTATGCACGCCTCTAGTCAGGCCCACCGACAACAGATTGTCGACACCATGAAGCAGAGCGCTCAAGCCCCAGCACCAACGAGCACATCCCCCGGTGGTCCACCCCCAGACTACTGGTTCCTCAACAGCAACGCCGGAGCGCCGCAGACCAGCCAACCTGGCAGTGCTACGTTTCAGGGCAACCCACTGATAGCTCCTGGCACCAACGATACCTCGGCGCCAATCACACCCCCACCCATGGTCCCACCCCAGCCGGTGCAGGGGAAAAAGATTGGGGTAGCCGACGAGCAAGCCCTGCTAGCACAGCTACACGCCGCCGCACCCGGCAAGCCCGCCGCCTCGGTTTGGAATCACCTGCGGACCATCAAGCCACTCGCCGAGCAGCAGACAGAGGCCGAGGCAGCCGCCCGGGAGGCTGCCAAAAAAGCCGCCGAAATGCCTCCACAGCCTCCGGTGACAGCACGACCCGACCCTGCTATACTGGAACTTGCAAACAATGACGACTTGAATGTGGCAACTATCGCCCGACAGGCCAACAAGGCCAAGGACCAAAAAGAGCCACCTTCTGATGAGGTTGTAATATCACTTCACTAGCAAGTCCGTCTGCCTAGGTACAGGTGGGGAATAAAAGACATCAATGGATCCAAATACTAATGCCCAGCCACCAACCGGCCCCGTCAACGGAGCCGGTGATCCTTACGCCGCCAACTCCCAGGGGTATGGCGCCTACGGCCCACAGCCGGCGGTTGCTCCAGACTACCAACAACAGCCTGGGCAAGCGTCGCCACTCCAACCGCCCGCACCCATGCCTGCAGCCCCTCAGCCGCAGATGATGCAGCCCCAAGCACCCGCGCCACCCATGGGTCCACCACCCGCAATGCCCGCCGCTCCTCAAGTTGGTGACATACCAGGCACACCCGGCCAGGCTCCGGCTGCTGTCCGCGCAAAGACCAACCCCAACAGCAGCCAGAACGCACTCCAGATTGCCGAGATCCGTGACGGAATTGTGATAATGAATGATGGCAGCTTCCGCACTGTACTCATGGTCAAGTCCATTAACTTTGATCTTATGAGCCCCAGCGAGCGAGAGTCGGTAGAGTATGCCTTCCAGGGGTTTCTCAATTCGCTGTACTTCCCAGTGCAGATTTTTATCCGATCACAAAAAGTAGATATCCGTCCGTACCTGGAAAAGTTGGACAAAATCCGCCAGGAGCATGACAACATGTTGCTTGCGCTGCTTATGGAAGATTACTTGGTATTTATAGAGAACCTGGCTATGCAGACTAATATCATGGACAAGAAGTTTTATGTGGTTATCCCGTACTTTGCTACCGTAGACGTTCAGAAAGCTATCACCCAGAGCAAAAACTTCTTCACTGGCCTGAAGGGAATCTTCCGGCCCCAAGAACAACACGTGGTTATCAACGAGCAAGAGTTAAATACCGCCAAGGACGAACTGCGCAACCGAATTCAGGCAGCCCTGGCTGGATTGCAACAGTGCGGCATACAGGGACTGCCTTTGGATACCCAGGAACTGATCGAGCTGTATTACGACACTTACAACCCAGATACCGCTACTCGTCAGCAACTCAAGAATTTTAACGACCTCACCGTACCCGTCGTAACCAAAGGGCAGGGTAATGCGCCACAGCCCAACCTAAACAGGGAGCTTCGGTAACCATGGCCAAAAAACCCAAGAATCAGCTAGACCCTTTGGCTATTGCCGAGCAGCAACGGATGGCCGAACAGCAAGAGGTGCAGAGTGCCTTTCAGAAGGGTATTACCGCACTGCGCGACTTTATTGCGCCGGCATCCTTAGAATTCTCTGGCACCCACTTCCAGCTGGGTACTCGGATGGCCCGCACCTACTACGTCTACGGCTATCCACGGCAAGTATTCACCGGATGGCTGTCGCCCATGATTAACCTAGACGAAGTCATGGACATGACACTCTACGTCTACCCCGTAGAGAGCCAAGTGGTATTGGAAAATCTCCGCAAAAAGGTATCACAGCTAGAGGCCGGCATCCAGATAGACTCAGAGAAGGGACGTGTTCGCGACCCCTCCAAGCAAGCTGCAATCTTGGACGCCGAGGAAATGCGCGACAAACTACAGGTGGGCGAAGAGCGCTTCTTTCGCTTTGGCTTTTACTTTACGCTGTATGCCGGCAGTATGGACGAGCTGGAGTTTGTCACCCACAAGGTTGAATCTATTCTGGGACAGCAGTTGGTCTATTCTAAGCCGGCCACTTCGCAGCAAGAGCAGGGCTTTAATAGCACTATTCCGCAATTTGTTGACCAGTTGCAAATCCGCCGCAACTTTAACACTGGGGCGCTCAGTACGAGCTTTCCGTTTACCAGTGCTGACCTGACGCAGGACAATGGTATTTTGTACGGCATAAACATGCATAACTCCGGCTTGGTTATTTTTGACCGCTTTTCACTGGAAAACGGCAACTCGGTGGTCTTTGCCAAGTCCGGTGCCGGTAAATCATTTACCGTCAAACTCGAGGCACTGCGCAGCATGATGTTCGGTACCGAGGTATTTATCATCGACCCAGAAAACGAATACCAGCGCATGGCCGAAGCTGTTGGTGGCGCCTATGTGCGGCTCAGCCTCAATTCGGTTACCCGCATCAACCCCTTTGAGTTGCCAAAAGTGGTAGATACCGACGAAGCCGACAATGCGCTACGCAGCAACCTCATTACGCTCCATGGACTGTTGCGCCTGATGATGGGCGGTGCCCAAACCCAGATGATGGGCGGCAGTGCCGTAGCCGCCCCAGCACTGAGCCCTGTAGAAGAAGCCGACCTAGATGCCTCGCTCATAGAAACATACGCCAAGGCTGGCATCACCAACGATCCGCTCACCCATACCGCCCAACCACCAACCATTGCTGACCTGTATGACACATTGCTGCACATGGGTGGCACTGGTCCGCAGTTGGCACAGCGTTTGCGCAAATACACCACCGGCACCTTTGCGGGTATCTTTAGCCAGCAGAGCAATATCGACATCAATAACCAACTGGTCGTGTTCAACATCCGTGACCTCGAGGACGAGCTACGCCCCGTCGCTATGTACATTGTCCTGAACTTTATCTGGAACAAAACCAAGAGCGACATAAAGAGACGCATACTGGTAGTAGACGAGGCCTGGCAGCTGATGAAATACGAAGATTCGGCCAATTTCTTGTTCTCGCTAGCCAAGCGAGCCCGCAAATATAACCTGGGTATCACTACCATCACTCAGGATGTGGAAGACTTTATGGGCTCGCGCATGGGACGCGCCATTGTGGCCAATGCCAGTATGCAGATACTGCTCAAGCAGTCCGCCTCGGCCGTTGACGTTCTGAGCGACGTCTTTAAACTTACCAGCGAAGAAAAGAAACGCCTCAGCCAGTTCCCAGTCGGACAGGGGCTGTTCTTTGCAGGCCAAAACCACGTACACATCCAGGTGGCAGCCAGCCCCACCGAAACCAGCCTCATCACCACTAATCCTGAACAAGTGCAGCAGATGCAGCAGCAGGGCGAGCTAAGCCAGCCCGGTGGGGGCACGATTGACTTGAATAACCGACTCTATCCTGGAGTATAATGGACAATAATAAGGACATATAGTGGGCGCAGTATACGACGACCAAGACAAACCAACCCCTTATATAAATAGTACGGGGAGTCCGGAGGCTGAAGAAGCAAACCGCCTCATAGCACAGGGTGCCCACAAGGCTCGCCACATAGACAGTACGGGGAGTCCGGAGGCTGAAGAAAATAACCGCAGAGTAGCAAAACTGAACGAACTTAGGACCGGCACCGGTGCGGGAGCGGAAAGTTCGCCAGCGACCGAAGGCAAGGGCTCTAAAAATGACAAGCTGGCTGACAGCAAGGGCAATGCGCTCCACAGAGCAACCCCCGAACCGCTTGGTGCATCAAGAGGTAATTCAAAGGGCAAAGGGGGCGGAAGTCGCAAAAAATTGATGCTCTTTGGCGGCGGCAGCGCGATGAGTATAGCCGCCTTATTCATAGGCTTTACCTTCACGAGCGGGTTTGTGGAATTTATTCACTTTGGCAAGGTTTTACAGAGACATTTTGCTGGTATCGACGACGTCATGGATGACCAGCAAATGTCCCGGATTCGGTACCGTCGTCGGCTCGGCCTTTCGGGCAATAAGGCCGCAGATATTATCGAACGACAGCTAAACAAAGCAGGGTTTACCTCTCTCCATGACGCGGCTGGCTACTTTCAGGGCTTCGAGATTGACCCAAAAAAAGTATCGGCGGCGCAATTGGAGAGACTAGGAGGACACCTGGACACCAGTCCTAACGGTGGAAGAATGCTGGTTCTCGAGCCTGGATCTAACTTCCGGCGGCGCAAACTAATGAACAACGTGCTAAAAGCCGCCAAGATTCGTTTTATTCCCTCCAAAGTATCTAGTAGAATCATGCGCACCAGGGGGGGCATATCTTTCCATATCTTAGGCAATGTCGACCGTAAAGCACACACCACCCTAAGTAGCTATACTGATGAGGTGCTCAAGAAATTCACCGACTTCTTTAGGGAGGGGAGTGATCTTAGCGTCAGGGCCTCCGGCGAAACCCAGAATGATGATGGCACTGACCTGAGCGACGAAGAACGCGCCGCCAGTCAATCGGGGGCCGATGATTTTAACGAGACTATCGACGGTGTCAAAACCGACCCCAGTGATGCAAAAATTAGTCAAACAGCAGCAGATGTAAAAACCAGCATAGATGCCGACAAAGCAGCCGACTTCCTTGGATTCATCTGTGCAGCACGCGGTATTGGCGACCAGTGGCAGAAACTCATGTACGCACGCATTGCTTTGCCCTTGGCACGCCTTGGTGTGGCTTTTATATCTATCAGTAGTCAAATAATGTCCGGTGACAAAGTATCCATGCACGAAGTAAGTGCTATGGCTATCATGCTACATGACAAGAATCTTCCGTGGAACTCGGCACGTAGTATTCAGTACGAACTGGGCCGCACCCCCACCGGGCCAGATATGCCTAAGTCTTCACGCCTGAGTCGTATTGGAAACAAACCAGCCTTCTTTGACATAGTCGATCGCCTACCAGTGGGCACTGCCTGCAAGATCAATAATAATGTCGTTGGTGGGCTGGTTATTAGCTTTGCCACGGGCGGCATTGTCCTGGACAGCATTATGACTGGGCTTGGAGCCATAGGTATTGACCCTGTTGGCGATGGTATTTCTTCTATAATCAGTTGGGCAGTTGGGCAACCGCTCAAAGCCATACCCACGGGCGCACTTTTGGGCAACTACGCTAACTATGGGTCACTCCTGGGGTCGTTTAACCAGTTCCTTGGCATAGGCGCTCGTGTTCTGACTTCCGAGGAAGGGATGCAACTCCGCGAGGAAAGGCTCGCAGCCGAGAAAATCGACTTCGAGACTAAACCAATCGCCACCCGGATCTTTGACCCTACCGAGCCACGTTCGGTCGCCGGTCAAGCATTCATAGGTGCACCAAAAACCGGATCCGAGGCCTTTGCCAGTTTATCTAACGCCCTCTGGAAATTCCCATCCACGGTCGCAACCATGTTTACCAAGCTAACCTTCAAACATGCAGGGGCGGCAGGCACATACGACTATGGAGTGGACTATGTTGGCTTCACTAGTGCCGAGATGAACGACGCACGGTTCATTGACCCCTACGCCAATGACAATACTGTAGAGCCACAGCTAGCCGAGCTGAATGAGAAATACGGAAAATGCTTTGGCACCACCATAGATCCCACGAGCAAGCAAATCATTACCGACAAGGTTCCCAACTATTTCGAGGATGATTTCAGCCCGTGCCGTATCACCCCAGAAAACAGCGAATACACCACATTTACTCAGTATCGCTTCTATCTCTTGGGTAAGGCTGTTGAACGCTCCATGGAATGCTGGGGCGGTATCGAAGACTCCTGCAAACAAGCACAGGGCAAGGTTACAGCCGCTGCTGCTACAAGCGCTGCCGTTGGAGCCGCAGGCCCCGGCTTGATAGTAGGCAACCCAACCGACGACAGTACGAGTGTCCCATGCGCCCAGGGCACTCGCGATATTGGCATCCAGGACGGATACAATGACGGCAACCGGGTCCCTGTGCGTCTATGCTCGATACCCAATATTCCCAGTAATGGTCGTGGTGATTCGCCCGGCGCTCAGTTTACTACCCCTGGGGCTGATGGTCACGTTATCGTAAACTCCCGCGTGTCAGGTGCGTGGTTTAAGTTAGCCTCCGATGCAGCAGCGGCGGGCATTCAGTTATCGGCCAGCACTAGCTTTAGATCTATGGCATACCAGGAAGAGCTGTGGCGAACGGGTGGTGGCGATACGCGCTATGTCGCTCGACCCGGGCACTCGAACCACCAAAATGGTACCGCTATAGACTTTACGGGCATGAGTGATAAAGGCGGCACCAGTTGTACTACTCAAGCGACCTTCCCCAGCAGCCCCGCCTGGGTGTGGCTGACGGCTAATGCACCTCGGTATGGCTTTAGGCAGCTCAATACCGAGGCCTGGCACTGGAGTCCTGGAGTACCGTGCAACCCAGAGCTAATCGGACCAGGGCCCCAGTAATGAGGACATACATCCGTAGTAAACCCGCTCGCTACCTGTTTGTCGTGACCGTACTGGCGGCCTGGATTGTAGTTCCCATTCCCGCAGCAGCACTGTCGCCCGCCCAAAAAAAGCTCTTTGACGCCGGAGTACACTACTACGACCTCGTCGAAGATGCACTGCCTACCAGTTGTCCGGGAGGTGGTAACGCAACCTCATTGACCGGATCTACCCAGGAAGAGAAGATTTTTAACTTCTTTATAAGCAAAGGCCTAACAGCGCCCGCGGCGGCTGGAATTATGGGAAATCTGTCTGTTGAGTCAGGCTATGACCCCTTTAACCAACAGAATGGCTTGACGTGGCCCACCGGAGGGTGGGGTATCGCCCAGTGGACAGCTGGACGCCGTGATACCATCCGCAATGCAGTGACAACCAACCCTGAATTTGGGAATAATTTCTACACCGATACCGAGCGGCTAGAAACCGCCTGGCCGGACCCCACGGAACGAGCCGCAGCAATTGATAAACTACTCTTATTCCAGCTCAATTACCTATATAACGAGTCGGTGGGCCGTGATGTCAGAAACCCCGTTATGCCAGTGCCCTTTGCCACGACACCCTTTGAGGGCATCCCCAAGGAATGGGATGCCCTCAAAAAGGCACCAGACGTGCAGACGGCCGTGATCTTTTGGGAGTGGAACTACGAGCGAGCAGGAATTCCTGCGCTGGGCGACCGCCTGACAGCCGGTAATACAGTCAATACCACTTATGGATCTAACGCTGGGGGCGCTGGTGCGCCTATTACAGCAACCGGTGGCTGTGGCTCGGGGCGCGAGCTCACAGATGGCTTTGCTATGCCAGTTGACCGACAATTTTACCTTGCCCACAACAGTGACACCATACCGGAAAACCAGCGCTGGTTTACCAAAACTCACCACGACTATCCGGCCGCCGACATACCCGTTCCCTCACTCACCGAGGTATATTCTATGACCGCCGGCACTCTCCATATCTCACGAGGAGACTGTGGTACCGGTGTTAAGGTGGACGCCGGGAACGGTATAGTTATTTCCTATTGCCACGGCACCGATGGTGGCTCGATAGAAGGCGCCAAAGAGGGCGATACCGTCACAGCCGGGCAGCTCATTATGCACTCTGACAATACCGGCAATAGCGACGGCCCCCACCTCCACGTTCACATTGGCGGTCCTGGCGAGGTAGATTACTGTCCACAGAACTTATTTAAGGGCATCATGGAAGGCAGGCCACCGGCCATTACGTCCCTGCCTACATCGGGTTGCACACACTAAGAAATAAAAGGAAGGCGTTATGTACCCACAAGATTCAGGCTTTAGCCCCACCATGAAACGAAGGTTGATTCTCGCACTCGTTGGAGTAGCCGTTGTACTGCTCATGATATTGCTTGCGGGCTACGGATTTGTATCGGTAGAGCCGACCGGAACAGGCAGCAGCGAGATCACCTACAACCTAACTAACCAGGGAAACGGAAAAGTCACTACCATCAAAAGCGCTTCTTCTATGAAACGGCTTCTTCCTCGTGGCACCTATGAAGTTATGGTCCGGCAGGGTGATACCAGTTATTTCGCGGTCGTAAAGTCCAGCGGGTTCCTTATGACCAAAAAAGTGGCCAGTCAGCTTGTACCAGAAAAGGGCAGACGTTTTATCGGGGATAACCCAAACCCCTGTATGTACCTGCTGAAAGGTACGTTGGTTTCATATGGATGCACGAGTGGTCTTCAGAGCCTCTCGCTACATGTGCCAGCCACCGCCACCCAAGCCACCTATGCCCTCAAAAGCCCCAGCCTACTAGGCGGCACAATCGAAGGCGTACTTTCGACAAAACGTGGTGACACCGTCATCGTCAAAAACCGCACAGATAGCGAAGATGAGGGTGCGCCCCATGCCGCCTACGTCCTCGGCACTAATGCTAGCCTGCAAGACAGCAAGGCACTCGAGGGGTTGAGCGAAA
Organism: Verrucomicrobiia bacterium; assembly: GCA_035489575.1. NCBI lineage: Bacteria > Pseudomonadati > Verrucomicrobiota > Verrucomicrobiia > Verrucomicrobiia bacterium. The sequence continues at coordinate 77,260 of DATHJY010000005.1, read as the reverse complement.
ATCAGTCCTACGACGCCTATCCATACAAGGATGGTGTGCTTATGGTTGGTCAAGAGTTTGGCACTGCCCAGTACTTTGCCGAAGCAAGCGGTCAACCGCAGGGCGTGAGCATTCATGAGCCCAAGAATACCAAGCAAGAGGCTTATCGAGGCGATGCCCGCGGATCACGACTTGTCATTGCTTACGCCAATGCGGAGCAAAACAATGAGCGTAACCTGGACGACGAAAAAGACACCAAGCCCGTCGAGGGAACCCTAGTGGTGCAGAATGATTCCGAAAGCCGGGAATATACCACCAACAAAAAATACGTCTCGATCAAACTGTGTGGCGATAAATACCTCTGTACATTGGCGAACGAGGAAGTCGAAGTGTTTGATGTCAGTGGCAAGAAACTCAAATCGCTCTACCGCATCAGTCATGTGACCGACATGCTCGTGACCGACTCTCGGCTAGTTCTGGTGCGTTCTGATGATATTATGGCCCTCGACCTAGCCACGGCCACTGGAGCTGTGCAATATCATCTGAAAGACTACACAACGTGTGGCATCCAACCAACGGGTGACAGCTACACCATCTGCCTTATTAATTCCAAGAGCAAGAAAGTGGCGCTGTTTATCGACCAAAAGTCTACGACCGACGGCATTGACCAAAAGATCGCCGAGATGCTCAAGACCCCCGAAATAAAGAGTTTGTCTATTTATGGAGGTTTTATCAGCGTCTCTCCAGAGGTCGGCAATCTTGTCTATATACCCTCTAGGGGTGGATTTGGCTACGAGCCGCGTAAGGTGCTAAGCGCCAACAAAGCAATCAAAGAGGCCACCGCCAAGGCCGGCATAGACCCCGCCAAGTACGTCGTCAAAAGCACGATGGAATAAGCCCCAGCCCTCAAGTACCCAGAGGCAAGATGCGGCAGTCACCCATAAAGTGCTGCACCACCACGTCGGCATCGGTGGTAGTAATAAAAGACTGATAGCCCGCGATGACTTTGGTCAGGGCCCGTCGTCGGGCTCCATCCAATTCGCTAAACACATCATCAAGCAACAGGATTGGTGGTTGACTGCGGGCCTCCTGGGTCAGCGACACCTCTAGTAATTTCAGTACCAGTAGAACCGTCCGGGTCTCTCCGCGTGAGGCGACGTCAGCTGCCTCACGATCGCCAAATGTCATAACCAAATCGTCGCGGTGGGGCCCAACACTCGTAAAGCCACGTTCTATGTCGACGTCCTGGCGCTTCTCGAGGGCGTGGAGCAGGTTTGAGCCGTATTGGTCAGTGGCATGCCAGTCGGTGCGGTAACGGGCGTGTACGCTATCGTGACGCGATCCTGACAGGTCCTGGTATAACCCGCCTATCTCTTGATCTAGTCGACTCACCAGCTCGTGCCTATAACGCACCACCTGGGCGCCAAGATCGCTCAGCCGCACATTCCAGGCAAATAGCTGATCCCTCGAGCCAGGACCACGCTTGAGCAGGGCATTGCGCTGGGCCAGCGTACGGCGGTAATCACGGCGTATCTTGCCATAGGAAGGGATGGTTTGCTCCAGCAAGGTGTCCAAATAGTCGCGACGGGCCTCGGGTGATCCATGCAACAGCTGCAAGTGATTTGGTTCAAACAAAACGGTCGGTATGGTACGGGGCAAACTCAGTCGCACCAGACGTTGATCATGAATAACATACTCTTTCTTGATAGTAGCGTTTTCTTGGCGGACAAACTTGACCGTTCGCTGACCATCATCACCGTGGGTATCAATACGACTCCATGGTGCCCCATGGGCGACCAGCTCGGTATCTTTGGCCCGGAACGAACTACCACGCGACGCCACCAACAGGGCCTCGAGCAGATTGGTCTTGCCGCTGGCGTTTGGTCCTACGATGATATTCACACCGGCATCGAACTCGAACGACTCATCGCGATAAGACCTGAAGCGCTGCAGTCGGATATCGGAGATCATTATTCTATTCTAAGACTTCAGAGGCATAATGACGTGCAAGTAGTCGCTAGCGGCTGGATCGGCCAGCACACTTGGCTCCAGCTTGCCGTTGAAAGACATAGTCACATCTTCGCCAGAAAGTCCGTGCAAGGCATCCAGAATGTACCGAGAATTGAGCGTAATCACTCCAGCACCACTGACATCAGCAGAGGCACTGGCCGTGTTCTCGCCCAGCTGCGAGGCAACCGACCGAATGCTCACCAGTGACTTCTCATCATCCAAATTAATAGTGACGCTGCCGGCGCTCTCTCGGGCAAACAGGCTGGATACTTTGGTGATGTTGGTCAAATCAGCACGCTTCAACTTGGCGCTAGAAGCAAACTGGGCCGGAATAAGTTTGCGATAGTCTGGGTAGTTGCCCTCGATAAGCCGTGTTACCAGCTCGATGTCGCCGACCTTGAACAGAACCTGCTGTTCGTCGTGGGTTACATGCACGTCCTCGTCATATTCACCCAAAATGCGCAGCAAATCCTGGAGGGCGCTTGCAGGTATCAGCAGCTTGACGTCTTCCCTGGTATTCATAAGTCGTTTTTCGGCCAGCCGGTAGCTGTCTGTCGCCACCATAAACAAAGACCCCTCATGGCTATGCACATAGACGCCCGTCAGGACCGGGCGAGCCTCGTCACTGGAAGCAGCCCCGACCACCTGCTGCAGCCCAGCCTTTAGCACCTTGGCAGCAATAGTCCATGACTTGCCATCCGTAATGGCCGGCATGACAGGGAAGTCCTCGGCCGTAACACCATTTATGGTGGACTGGTACTTATCGGCACTTACTTTTAGTTTGTAATCATCCAGATGCAGGTCGATTACACCGCTTGGCAAACTACTTACAAAGTCTTGCATCAGCCGGGCAGGGACGGTTATGGCGCCGCCATCGGTGACCTTGGAGCCAATGTAATGAGTAATGGCGATATCGAGGTTGGTGGCTGCGATACTGAGCCTATTGTCTACTGTCTTTACTAATACGTTGGACAGTATGGGCAAGGTTCCTCGGCTACTAGCAACTCGGCTGACACTGCCAAGTGCTTTTGAAAGGTTTTCCTGGGTTACCTGAAGTTTCATTCCTTACTCCTTTATATACTTAGTAGTAGTCATAATAGACAGTGTGGATACTGCGTATAACTGGCTGTTTAACAGGGGTGAATTGTGAATAATATCTGTGGGAAAAGTCTGAGTACAAAAGTGGTACAAACCGTGCATAACAACCTGGTTTTCCCCCACGGGGGCGGTTAGGGTGCTTGGTGTGTGTACAGCTTTCAGAAACCATACCCAGGCATGTCCCAGACCCTGCACATGTTGTGCACAGCTTTTCCCACAAAAATTGGCAGTCGAGCAGGTAGTGTGCCAGAAGCTGGTGAGTGAATTACGCATACAAACGCTCCTTGATTTCGGTAATAGCTGTCTTGATATCGGCATCGTAAGTGACTTCTTTTTCGATCTTATCAACCGAATGAATGGCGGTGGTGTGATCCTTGCGGCCCAACTCGCGGGCAATTTTGGGAAAACTCAGGTGTAGCTCACTCCGCAGTATATACATGGCAACCTGGCGGGGTACCACTATATCTTTGTCTCGCTTTGGGCCCAGGATATCCTCAAGTGGAATCTGGAAGTACTTAGCAGTACGCTCGATAATTTGCTTGGCGCTAATGTGTTTTGGTCGTGTCTTGCCGCTACTGAGCAAACTGGTGGCTATCTGAACATCTGGTGCCAATCCGCGCATTTCGCAAAAGGCCAGCAACTGGTTCAATGCGCCCTCCAGTTCGCGGATGTTGGTCTGGATATGATTAGCCAAATACTCAACAACCGGGGGTGTAAGTACTGCACCGCTTTGGTCTGCCTTGATCTGGACAATGGCACAACGGGTTTCGAAGTCTGGTATTTGCATGTCAATACTCATACCCCATGCAAAGCGTGAGCGCAGTCGCTCTTCTAGGGTAGGAATATCTTTGGGCGGCTTGTCACTGCTGACAATGATCTGCTTGTTGGCCTGGTGCAGGGCATTAAAGGTATGGAAAAACTCGTCCTGTGTTTTCTCTTTGCCGGCGATGAACTGTACGTCGTCGATGATAAGTACATCGGCACTGCGATAATAGCCCGCAAAGTCGGTGTTCTTCTTGTAGCGTATAGCGTCCAGGAACTCTTGGACAAACTGTTCGGTTGACACATAGACGACGTGGGCATTGGGATTGTGGGCCAGCACGGCATTGCCAACTGCCTGAATAAGGTGCGTCTTGCCAATACCCACACCTCCATAGAGAAACAGCGGGTTGTACTTGGTGCCTGGGTTTTGGGCAATAGCCTGGCAGGCGGCGTAGGCTAGTTCGTTGCCAGAACCGACAATAAAGGTATCAAAGGTGTATTTCTCGCTCAGTCCCTGGCGGTAGCTATGGGCAACGGCGCTCGAGCGAGTGGGCTGACTAGCGCCCATGTCGGATTTTTCGCGGGGGCGCAAAATAATTGGCTCTTCCTCTGTTTTCTTGATAGTTCCAGAGTGAACCTTATACTCAATGCGAGCTGGCTCCAGGCCATTCTTTGCCAGCAGGTCGCGGACCAAGTCGTTGTAGCGTCGCTCTATTTGCGCCTGAGCAAAGACGTTATTAACACCTACCACAAGGATGTCGTCTTTGTAACGGATGATTCGGGTGGGCTTGAACCAGGTATTGAATACAGCAGGGGACACCATGAGTTCGATCTCACCCAAAACCGCTTGCCAAATACCCTCCTGCATACCCGTACCCTCTACACCTTTCGGACCGCTACTTTGTGGGTTCACTATACAGAAATATATCACTTTTCCACAAGCTATGCAGAAGCTACCAAGAGCTACAACTGTTCGTCCAAATATCAGAGAGGAGTTGTACACAGATATTTCTCACCTCTGTAATTTCTGTGGAAAATACTTGGAGAAACGGGGAAAACTTGTTAAAATTAGCGAATAAACATTGTTAAAATCACTAGATTTGCAGGTGAGTCAAGCAGATTCGCCCGCAATCTACGTATGGTAAGGCGGAGAAATTATGCCCAAACGAACCTATCAGCCCAAGAGCCGTAAGCGCGCAAGACGCCACGGATTTATGAAACGCATGACCAGTAAGGCAGGGAAGGCAGTGCTTGCACGCCGTCGCCTAAAGGGTCGAACGAAGATTTCTGCCTAAAAAACATAATCGCAACAAAAAAACCTAAAAGTCAAATTCTGGCAGAGAAGGGGCAGGGAGTAGCAGTCACATGATAGCCAGCTCACATAGATTCCATGGGTATGGGTCTTTACGCTATGTCTATCAGAATGGAAAAACGGTTCGTGGTCCCCTGTCGGCGCTTAAATTTGTGACCAACGATCGACGCAAGTCATACCGACTGGCGGTGGTAGTGAGTAAGAAGGTTAGCAAATCGGCGGTGGTGCGCAACCGAATCAGGCGGCGCTTGTATGAGGTTTTTCGCCAGCATGAGTCTGACATAAGCAGGCCCTACGATATGGTGCTGACGGTCTTTCATGAACAGCTAGCTACCCTGCCCTCCGAAGATATTCAGAAGCTAGTCCGGGCCCAGCTAAAGCAGGCCGGTATCATTTCTGAAAAATGATATCTGTTAACATGCTAGAATAAGTTGAATTAGTTAGGGAGAAATAATGTTTGAAGTCCTGATTGTAAAACCGCTCTTTAACCTACTGGTATTCATCTATGCCCTGCTGCCGGGACATAACTTTGGCCTCAGCATTATCATTTTTACCGTTTTGATCCGGTTCCTTATGTGGCCACTCATTAAGAAGCAGCTACACCACACAAAGGCTATGCGCTCATTGCAGCCCGAGATAAAGCGCATCAAGCAAGCGACTAAGGGCGACCGGCAAAAAGAATCCATGATGATCATGGAGCTTTATAAAGAGCGCGGCATTAGCCCCTTTGGGTCTATCGGTATCTTGGTCGTACAGCTGATCATCCTGCTTGGTCTGTATTCTGGTCTGCGCCGTGTAGTTGATAACCCGCAAGCAATCCTTGACCTGTCCTATGGATGGCTGCGAGAACTCAGCTGGATGAAAGAGCTCGGCAGTGATATTGGCCGGTTTGACGCTACCCTCTTTGGGGTCGTTGATCTGACCAAGGCTGCTTTGCCCAAGGGTGGCGGTATCTACTGGCCGGCTATGCTGCTGGTATTCGGCAGTGCCGTTTCCCAGTATTTCCAAAGCGCTCAAATTATGCCAGACGACAAAGAGGCTCGAGGCCTGCGCCGCATTTTGCGTGAAGCCAGCAGTGGCACCCAGGCCGACCAGTCCGAGGTCAACGCTGCTGTCGGTCGGATGACCCGCTATCTTATCCCTGTCATGATATTTGTGTTTACCGTAAACGTCCCCTCTGCCCTGGGCCTGTACTGGTTCATCAGCGGCGTAACTGCGTATTTGCAGCAGGCTCGTATTCTGGGCCAGGACGAGACTGAAATGGAAAACATGGCTGACAAGTCGAGCAAGACGGCAGTCATCGAAGGCGAAGTCATAGAGAAAAAGAAAAAAACAACTAAAAAAAAGAAAGCCTCCACAACTAAGAAAAAGAGGAGGTGATTCGTGGAAGACGCTATTCAGTATGCAAAGAAGTATCTAGAAGATATTCTGTCGTTCTTTGGGCTTAACACGGACGTGTATGCCACAACAGAAGATAACGAGGTCATAGAACTACATGTGCCGTCTACGCACCTGAACGGTTTCCTGATTGGCCAGCGCGGCGAGACTATGCGGGCACTGCAATTTCTTGTCAGCAATGCCCTGCGCAGCAAGAACTTTGAGAAAACCCGGGTTAACATAGACGTTGCTGATTACAAGAAGGCTCGAGCTGACCGTTTGGTTGGCCAGGCTGCCGACTGGGTCAAGAAAGTCAAGGAGACGGGCGAGGTGATGCACCTGCAGCCCATGAACGCTGCTGACCGTCGCACTATACACAAGATGGCTTCAGAAGAGGGGCTACAGACAGAATCAGAGGGCGAGGGGCGAGACCGCCACATTGTTCTGAAGCCGGCTCCTAGCGCTGCTTAGAGGACGGAGTTATAGAGGGCTAGGGTTTGTTCGGCCATGCGCTCCCAGGAGTATTTTTTGAGCTGGGCCTGACCCTTCGTGGTTAGTTCTTTACGGAGCTTTTTGTCATCTATGACCTGCCCTACCTTGGCGGCTATATCCTCTATGTTTTCTGGATCGAAATACAGTGCTGCCTCGCCATAGACTTCTGGCAGGCAGGTGGCATTGCTGCTTACGAGTGGGCAGCCATGGGCCATAGCCTCTAGACCAGGCAGCCCAAAGCCCTCGCTGAGAGCTGGCAGTACGTAGGCCTCGGCGTGTTCATAGAGCCACTTTAGCTCTGGGTCGGTAACAAAACCCGGAATGATAATGGAATCTCTGACTGGACTGGTGGCCAGCTGCTTTATAAATTCCTCAAAGTAATATTCTTTTTTGCCCGATAGCACTAGTTGCAGGTCGGGCTGTTTTTCTTTCATAAGTTCAAAGGCTTGCACTAATCGTTCCAGGTTTTTGTGCGGGAAGGGGATGCCGGTATGCATAATAAAGGGCTGATTTACTCCTTTAAGAGGCTGGGCTGCGGCCTTTAGTGGCGGCTCACTAGATTCGTAGGTAACGATGGTTTTCTTGGCGGCAAAAGGATGTAGTTGCGCAATATCGTTGGCTACAAACTTGCTGATAGCAATAATGCGGTTGGCTGCTTTGTGGCTGTACCAAAACAGAAACCGATACCCTGTCATGCGCGCCCAATGAAGCGGCAAGGGCGTTTTGCCAGCACGGGTATAGCGCAACATGGTGAGGTCATGGGTGGTGGTAATACGTTTGCCGAAATAAAAGATTGGTTCTAGCGGTGTCATACTAAAGTGCACCAGATCTGGGTTTAGTTTGCGTAAGTAGCGGCCATAGGTGATTTGTTCGAGGAGATTAAAAGTAAATCGCTTGTAGGGACAGACCTGTGCGGTAAAGTTGGGTGCGGTCGGCTGCCAGTTGTCGCCGGGCTCAAGAAGAACGGTGTAGGTGTTTTCGGTATCGATCTTTTGCAGGTGTTCCATCAGGCGGTCAACATAGCGACCCGTACTGCTGGGACGGATACGGGCGTCAATGACGATGTGCTTCATATGTCACTAGTTTACAATAGGGGCTATAAATATGAGACAAAACACCAAACCTTCGCTCGGTCGCACAGCACTCTGGATATTTTATGGATTGCTGGCCTACATGCCGCTGCATGTCTTCTTGAGCACTTGGCTGGGCACAAGTTTTGGGCTGCTCGAGGCTGCCCGGATTACCAAAGACATAGTAGTGGTGGCGGGGTTTGGGGCGGCAGTGTGCTGCAGCTGGCGCCAGCCGTGGTTTGGCCGTCTGCTGAAAGATAAATTGGTGTGGCTGGTTCTGGCCTATGTACTCCTGACTGTTGGTATGGCTCTGGTCAAGCCAACCGACCTAGACGCCGAGATATTAGGGGTCGTCTATAATTTGCGCTTTCTGATGTTCTTTCTGTATGCTGGGTTGCTGACGCGACTTTTTGACCCAAAGCATGTTCTGCGGCGGTCAGTGCAAATTGTGTTAGTGGCGGGGGCGGTTGTTGTTGCCTTTGGCATAATCCAGTACGTGGCCTTGCCAAATGACAGCCTCAAACACCTAGGGTACGAGCGCAAAAATGGCGTGCTACCTGTGTTCTTGATAGACGAAAAACCGGACCTAGAGCGAGTCATGTCGACTCTGCGGGATCCTAATTCGCTCGGTTCATACCTTATTATTATTGCTCCCCTGGCCGCCACGGCTTTGTTCCTGGCAAAAAAATCTAGGTACAAACTTCGCTATGCCGGTCTGCTTGCGGCTACTGTTGTCTGTACGTGGTTTACGTTCTCGCGGAGTGCATGGCTGGGACTGGCTCTGGCGCTTATGGGCTTTATTGCTCTGTCCGACCACGGTTTTAAGGAGCGGCTGCAGCGTCACCGTGCCGTGATTGTGATATATGCGGTGGCAGTAGTGGTGCTTATGATGGCTAGTCTGGTAGTGTTCCGAAACAGTTACTTTGTACAGAACGTCATCCTGCACTCGGACCAAAGTACGGTGCTGGAAGACCCTAACGAATTGCGGGTTCGCTTCTTTAAGGAATCAATCCAAGACATTGCTGACCATCCGTTGGGTAAGGGGCCAGGAACGGCTGGACTTACGTCTGTCCGCAATAATATTCAGGGGACTATATTGAACGAAAACTACTACCTGCAGATTGCCACCGAAGTAGGGGTGGCGGGACTGTTGCTGTTTGTGGCTATCCTGGCTCTGGTGGCCTGGCGACTGTGGCGACTGCATGTCGGAAACCCCGTAGTACAGGCACTGCTGGCCAGTTTTTTGGGCCTGGCACTCACTAACTTTTTGGTACATATTTGGTCTAACGAGGCTGTGGCCTACACCTGGTGGGGGTTGGCTGGATTAACAGGTAGTGTGGTCCGTAATAGTCACAACAAACGCGCCAGGGGCAAGTGATATACTCTAACAAAACCCTAAGAGGCAGAAAAGGAGCTAGGCTATGCCAAACCCAGAAACACAAGGCCCAATGGATCAACTCGAACACGCGTCATTTTTTACAGCCGAGGATACTGCCGGGGAACCTCAAGCACCCGAGACTACTCACTTTTCCGAACTACGAGTAGATGCTCGGCCTGAGTCTATTGACCTTGCACACCAAAAAGAACTAATGCGTGCCGCAGGAATTGTGATAGGAGTAAGTAACGGATGAAAAAAGCACTTATAACAGGTATCGCCGGACAAGATGGTGGGCACCTCGCTGCCCTGCTGAACGACAAAGGGTACGAAGTCTACGGGGTTATACGGGGTCAGCTAGAGGCAAGCCATCCTAGGTACCAGGCTGTTAAAGCCGAAATGCCGTATGTACAACTGGTCATGGCAGACCTCCTTGATCTGGCTGCGCTGACACGGGCCATGCAAGAGATTCAACCCGACGAAGTGTATAACCTGGCGGCCATTAGCCACGTGGGTTATTCGTTTCGCGACCCTATTTTGACGGCTGACGTAACCGGCAAGGGTGTCCTAAATATGTTGGAGGCTATTCGCCTTGCGGGCCTAGAGAAAAAGGCACGATTCTACCAAGCCTCGACCTCAGAAATGTTTGGTGGCCTGGACTATAACCGACCCGATAATGGCTATACCGAAGAAGCCAGCTTTCACCCACGCAGCCCTTACGGCGTGGCAAAATTATACGGACACTGGATTACCCGCAACTACCGCGAAAGTTACGGCATGCATGCCACCAGCGGTATTTTGTTTAACCATGAGGGCGACCGTCGTGGCCCTGAATTTGTGACTCGCAAGATCAGCAAGGCAGTCGCGCGGATTAAACTGGGCAAACAAGAAAATATAGAACTGGGTAACCTGGACGCGAAGCGCGACTGGGGCTATGCTGGCGACTATGTTGAGGGTATGTGGCGCATGTTGCAGCAGGACGAACCAGATGATTATGTGCTAGCTACGGGCGAAACTCACTCTATCCGTGAGTTTTGTGAACTAGCTTTCAAAGAGATTGGTGTCGATCTGAAGTGGGAAGGCAGCGGAGTGGATGAGAAGGGCGTGGATGCTTCGGGCCAGATATTGATCAAGATCAACGCTGATTTTTTTCGACCATCAGAGGTAGACCTGTTGTTGGGTGATCCCACCAAGGCAGAGACCAAGCTGGGCTGGAAGCGCAAAGTAGACTTCCCTGGCCTGGTCAAGCTGATGGTTGCTCATGATCTAGAACAAGAAAACAAAGGCTAGAGCGTGCCTGCATATTGACAGAGTGCATGCAGACATGCTACCATGCATGCATGTCAGTAAAACAGTATACCATTCGTAACATACCACCTCAAGTTGACAGCTACTTGCGCAAACGGGCACGGTTGAGTGGCAAGAGTCTCAATGAGGTAGTAATTGCGGAACTATCTGCAAACGCAGGGGTGGGCAAAAAAAGTATAGTTGATTCGCTTGATTGGTTCATTGGGAGCAATAGCATGGACGATGCTACCCTAAAAGCTATTGATAGTGCGGATAGGGACCAGAAAAATATTATGGCCCGCGAGATAAAAAGTGATCATTGATACGAGTGCCTATAGTGCGCTTCAGCAAGGAAATAGTGACGTCCAAAACACTTTTTCGGGGGCTGACGTTATTATTGTGCCCGTGATTGTCATTGGTGAACTACGCTATGGATTTGCGAATGGTGCCAGGCCTGACGAGAATGAAGCCGTTCTCCAGAGATTCTTGGCAACAGAAGGAGTTAGGCTGACTGACGTTACCCTGGATACCACCAAGGTTTACGCAGAGCTATATATGTATGCCCGGAAGAACGGCAAGGTATTGTCGTTTAATGATTTATGGATAGCGGCGCTCGCCAAGCAACTACATATGCCCCTGCTGACGCTTGATAAAGATTTTGAAGTTCTGAGGCCTCAGCTACCGGCTGGCTTACTATTGATCTAGGGAGGTTAATCCATCTATGGGCACCATGCTTCGCGTGACGCCCCGACTTCACTGGATTATACTTTGATAAAGATGTTTAGTTTGTTGCTCAGAAATTTTCGGTTGGCGTATGAGGCTAGTAGATTCTATGTCATCGCACTTGTGGCGGCCAACATTGTCTATGCAGCCATAGATTTGAGTGCGCTGTTAATTCTGGCCCGGCTGATTGATCTTTTTATAGCCTACACAAGCTCACGGTCACCGGCTATTGTTAATGAAGCATGGTGGTGGTTTGGCGCTTTAGTAGTGCGGTGGATTGCTGCAAACCTTTGCAACCAGTTCTTGGATTACTTGAATGATATACATAAGCCTCGAGTGCTGGACTACACCGATAACATGATAATTACCAAGCTTGATCGCTTGCCAACGGAAACTATTGAGAGCAGTGATTTTCAGAACTACATGACTAACATTCATACCTTTGGAAAGGTAAAGTTCGTGGAGAATCTTAACCTGGTGGGCCTGTTAGTTCAGTATTTGTCGCTTTTTATGTACGCGTTGGGCGCGTTGTTACTGAGCAGTCCCTACGTTGCACTGATTATCATAGTTGTTTCAATACCGGAAGTACGCTATAACCTAAAAATTATTCGCAAGATGCGGGAGCTCAATAAAGAGTTGGCGCTTGAACGTCGTCGAGGTAGTTACTATATCTCTGTTACCCAGGATATAGCGCAGTACTTTAATCTAAAATCTTATAATCTATTTCCTTTTTTTCTGAACAGGATCAAGAAGGCGCAGGAAACTATTATCAGTGGCAATCGGGGGATTCAGCGTTATCATAAGCCTCGCGCGATCGCTATCGGTACGGTTGCAAATCTCTTGGGTCAGTTTCTGCCAAAGGGCTACTATGTGTGGTCAACATTGAACGGCCGTATAAGTGTTGGTCAGTTTCAGCTGTACTATCGACTGATCGACGAGGCTTACAACAATAGTTATAGACTGTATATGTCGTATCTTCAGATCAGTGAAAATAATATTTATGTCAAAGATCTCTTTGCGTTGTTTGATATGTCGGAGCATCAGCCGGTTGAAGAGGCCACTATTGATCTGAGTAGTATAGAGCTAGAATTTAGAAATGTTTCTTTCACCTACCCTGAGTCTGATCGCCAAGTATTAACAGACGTCAGTTTTACGGTAAAACAAGGGGAAAAGTTGGCTATCGTCGGCCACAACGGAGCTGGCAAAACGACTATAACACGGCTGACTAACAAGTTTTATCAGCCGACCAAAGGTGTAATCTTGGTAAACGGCGTAGACCTAGGAACAATTGACGATACGGTGTGGCGAAGCACCATAAGTAACTTATCGCAGGACGTGCCGAGGTTTTACTTATCGGCCAAAGACAATGTGATCATCGGTGACCAAACTCGCCGATTTGACGAAAAGCGCTACAGGCAGAGTATAAAAGAAGCAAGAATCGCCAAAGATATCGAGAGGCTGCCCAAGAAAGATGAGAATGTTCTGGGCAAATACTTTCCTGGCGGCGTGAATCTTTCTGGCGGACAGTGGCAGAAGCTCAGCATTGCCCGCAGTTTTTACCGTCAAGCGTCGCTATTGATTCTGGATGAACCCACTTCTGCGGTGGATAGTAAAACGGAGCAAGAAATATTTGACGCTATCTTTGAGCGCAGTAATTCCCAGGCACAGATCATCATTTCGCATAAATTCTCTAACATCAAGAAGGCAGATCACATTGTTGTTATGGCTGATGGAAGGGTCCTGGAAGAGGGAGGCCACGCAAAACTGATACGCGACAAGGGTGAATATGCCACACTTTATGAGCAACAGTCAGCGGCATTTTCAGAGTAACTCTTACCTCTTGGAGGCCACGAAATCAGCAATGGTTTGTTCGAGTGGAATAGTTGGAGACCAGCCTGTTTCTTCTTGGAGGCGTTGGTTACTGCCGACCAGCTCAGCCGGATCGTTGTGGCGTGTGAGGCTTGAATCTACTTCTGTAACGACCTTTCCCTCTAGGTCCAGCTCTTTCGAGAGGAGGTTGAGGATATCAAGGCCCGTGTGGCTCTCGCCGCTACAGATATTATAGGTGTCATATTCTAGCGTTTCGGACACGGCGAGGTCGGCGTAGGCCCGCGCGATATCACGCACGTCAGTGTAGTCTCGCTTGGTCTTTAGGTTGCCGACCATGACCGTTTGCCCTGTGTCGGCAAAAACCTTGAGCTTGGCGTACAAGTCCGGTACGAGGAAGCCCTCGGCCTGGCCCGGTCCGATATGATTGAATGGCCGGACGACTACAACGGGCAGACCTTTTTTGCGCAAGGCAACGGCGGCCGTCTCCATGAGCAACTTGCTCTCGGCATAGGGAGAACCAGCCATGTCGGTCTTGCTGGCTTCGGTAAGTGGCATAGGCTGCTGGCTGACATAGACAGCGCCAGTGCTGACGGCGATCAGCCGCGGCTTGGTGCCCAGCTTGATAAGTCGATTGCCCAGTAGCTCCAGAACAGCAACATTCACCTTTTTGTAGTGCTCGGCATCTTTAAATGAATCGCCTTGGCGGGCAAGGCCAGCCAAGTTGATAACAGCGTCTACGCCTTCGAACGGCAGGGCGTCAACCTGGGTCTTGTCGCTCAAGTCGCAAGCCAAATAAGACTCGAGCAAGTCAGCAACTTCGGGGTGGGCAGCCTGGGCGTTGCCGAGACCCAAAACGGTGTGCCCGCGTCCGTGCAATTCACGCACCAAATGTTTGCCCACAAACCCACCAACGCCAGTTACGAGTATTTTCAACATGGCTCTAGCCTATCATGCCCGTCAACAATGAATGAAGTTGTTTGGCTGATTTGGCCCAGGAAAATTCTTGAGCTTGCTTGCGGCTTGCGGCTTGTAGGTTTTTGCGTATGGCCGGTTTGGTCAGAACATCTTGCAGGAATGTGGCTAAGGAGTCGGCGTCATTGGGCTCAAAGCTGAGTGTGGCGGTACCGGCAACCTCGTCTAGCGACGAACCGGTGGCAGAAAGCACCGGAGCGCCATAAGCCATGGCCTCTAGCAGGGTAAAACCAAAGCCCTCGTACTGAGAGGCAAAGATAAAGGCAGTGGTGTGGGCGTACAGGCTGGCTAGGTCGGTATCGCTGACATACCCGAGTGTTTGTATATGAGGGGAAAGGCGTAGTGGGTCGAGTGGGCGGTCGTGCCAACTACCGCCGACAATCAGGAGTGGGTAGGATTTTTGCAAGGCTGGGGGCAGCTGGGCGAAAGCTTTGGCAATGGTGTCGACATTTTTGCGTGGCTCGCTACCACCTATGGTGAATATAAAAGAAGGGGGTAGGTCGAACGAGGCCGGATGCGGCTTGCCGTCGAACAGTGGGTCGGCGGCCAGGTGAATGACATGTACTTTTTTAGGGTCGACGGCAAGTGTGCTGCACAGCTCTTGCTTGGAGTATTCAGATATAGACATAAAGGCGTCAGCGGTTTGGGCGGTTTGCTTGATCTCTTCCACTTGTCCAGGGCTGAGGTTTTTATATTCGTCAAACTTCAGCGGGATGAGATCCAGGTTGCTGGCGATCATCTGGGTAGCTACTCGTCGGTGTGGCAAACGCATGTTATGGAAGGAAAAGTACACATCTGCCTTGAAGCGTGACAGATACCATGGCAGCAGCGTCCGCCAGAGTTTGTTAACAACCCTTTTGGTGAAGCTACCGGGCAAGAAGTGCTTGGGTTGCAGTACCGTAAAGTTGGAAGCGGTTATGATGGGCTGGATGTATTGCTCTGACGAGCAGACGATGTAGTAGGTGTTGGTGGTGTCGATTTTTTGCAGCTCTCGCAAGAAGTTAGAGGCCATCCGGTCGGTGCCGGTGATGGACGGAGAGTACTGATAGGCATTAATAATGATTTTCATAAGATAGGATTCTGTCATTTAGCCTAGCACATCTGGGCGGACGTTTCTTGCTCGGCCTATCTCAAAGAGGTAGAATGTGTGAGAAGTGATACAACGTACAAAAGGCCGATACCGATATTCGGTGATACTCCTGAAGCAGCTCGTAAAGAGCGACTTCAAGCTTCGCTACCAAAACTCCTTCTTGGGGTATCTGTGGTCGCTTCTGAAGCCACTGTTTCTGTTTGCCATCATGTACGTGATTTTTGTCAAAATCCTGTCGGTGGACTTTGGTGTTCGTAACTCGGGTGCTTATCTGTTGTTTGGGTTGGTGGTGTGGTCTTTCTTTACTGAGCTGACTGGTGGGAGCGTGGGCGCTATCGTGGGCAAGGGCGACCTGCTGCGCAAGCTCAACTTCCCAAAGTACGTTATTGTCCTGGCCACCTCCTGTTCGGCTCTTATTAACTTCTTTCTGAACCTTATTGTGGTTGCCATCTTTGTGGCATTTACCGGGATTGATCTGTCATGGTCAGCCCTGTTGGCCCCGCTGGTATTTTTCGAGCTGTTTGTCCTCAGCCTGGGCCTTGGGTTCTTCCTGAGCGCTACATATGTCAAGCTTCGCGACATTGGGTATATATGGGATGTGGTTATGCAGGCCCTGTTTTACGGCACGCCCATATTCTTCCCTATTACCTTGGCACCACTGTGGGTGCAAAAGATGCTGATGATAAGTCCCCTAGCACAGACTATGCAGGACATGCGTTATTTGCTGATCTCTGACAAAACTACCACTATTGGTACCGTCTATGGCAATGAATGGATCCGGATAGTGCCGGTGTCTATCACCATAGCGGTGGCTGTCATAGCCGGACTATACTTCCGTAAACAGTCACGCTTCTTCGCGGAGGAAATTTAGACATGAACGACACAGCAATCAAAGTCACCGGCGTCCACAAGAACTTCAAGTTGCCACACCAAAAGGCTGGTTCTATCAAGTCTATGTTTACTAATGTCTTCTCGCTCGGTAATCATACATATGAGACGCAGCACGCCCTACGGGATATTAGCTTCGAGATTAAACAGGGTGAATTCTTTGGTATCGTGGGCCGCAACGGCAGCGGCAAGAGTACGTTGCTGAAAATCCTAGCTGGTATTTATCAGCCTACCAAGGGTGATGTCCAGGTGAACGGCCGTGTAGTGCCCTTTATCGAGCTGGGCGTTGGTTTTAATGGTGAGCTGACCGGCCGCGAAAACTTGTTTCTGAATGGTGCGCTGTTGGGCTTTAGCCAAAAAGAAGTAGAAGCACGCTACGACGATATTGTGGCTTTTGCCGAACTAGAACGTTTTATGGATCAAAAACTCAAAAACTATTCGTCGGGCATGCAGGTGCGACTGGCATTCTCTGTTGCGACTCGCCTGGCAGAGTCAGATATTTTGCTGATCGACGAAGTTTTGGCAGTGGGCGACGCCAACTTCCAACGTAAATGCTTTAACTATTTCCGCGACCTCAAGAAGCAGAAGAAGACAGTTATCTTTGTCAGCCACGATATGAATGCAGTACGGGAATATTGTGACCGCGCTATTTTAATAGAACAGAGCAAGATGATCACCCAGGGTGTTTCTGAAAAGGTGGCATCTGCCTATACGCGTATGTTCACCGAGGAGCTGCACGCCAGTGACTCAGATAGCAGCGACACGAAGTGGGGCGACAAAGCTATCACCTACCAAAAAGTAAAAATCGCAGAAACGGTTCTGAGTGATCAAAAACACCTAGAGGTGCAGGCGGTAGCGCGGGCCAACCAGGACATAGAAGATCCTATCTTTGGTTTCTCGGTAACGAACTCAGCAGGTACGACCATCTTAGGTACCAACACCAAGATAAAACGACAAAAGCTGGGTACAATCAAAAAAGGTCAGACCGTAACCCTCGACTGGAAAATACCTAACCTCTTTACTGACGGTACCTACTACGTCAACGTAGCCGCAGTGCATGCCGATGGTGTCGAGGTCTGCGAGTGGTGGGATGGCGCCAAAACCTTTAAGGTGGTCAACGAAGAGTCAACACCCTACGTGGTGGGTCCGCGCATCCAGGTGAAGGTCGAAAAGGAAGGGTCTTAGAAAAGACATGGCCGACAACAAACCGACGTCATTCATCAGCTTTGGGCAGAATGGCGAAGACATTATTTTGTATAGCTTGCTGGACGATATAAAAAAAGGCTTTTATGTAGACGTAGGGGCCAACCACCCAGCCAAAGACTCAGTAACCAAGCATTTTTATCGTCTGGGCTGGCGGGGCATGAATATAGAACCCTCTCCTTTACTGCACGGACTGTTGGCTGCTGATCGGCCACGTGACATCAACCTAATGGTGGGTGTTTCTGATAAAGCCGCAGAATTAGTCTTTCGCGACTATGAGCGAGGTGATGGCCTGTCCACCTTCTCAGCTGACATGCAGCAGCAGTACGAAAAGAGTAACTACTACTTCACCCGCATCTACAAAGACTATAAGGTGCCCGTCCAAACACTCGAGCATATATTTAAAGAACACAAAGTACCGACCATTGATTTCTTAAAAGTAGATATAGAAGGGTATGAATACGAGGCACTGATCAGCAATGACTGGCACAAGTATCGACCACGGGTGGTATGTATAGAAGCCAATCACGTTTTTAAAGATTGGCACCCTATCCTTAAAAAAGCCAACTACACCAAGGTATTTTTTGATGGGTTGAATGAATACTTTGTACGCAACGAAGACGAAAAGCGTATCCAGAAATATTCGTATCCAGACAAGGTGCTACTAGGGCCGCGCTTTGTGGCATGGGACGAGTATATTCGCCTGAACGATCTGGACCGCGAAAAGCGTCTACTGGCTCTTCAGCTAAAGCGCGCCAAGCAAAAGATAGATGAGCTTGGGGCTATCAAGCCGGCACGCAAGCCACAGGCTATCGATGCGCGCACGCACGTGAGGGGTTTGGTAAAAAGGGTCGACGCCCGAATAGAACACAAGCTATCTACTGCTGTGCCAACTACGGTTAGGTCAGCAGAAACGTATGGGCTTGATACGGCAGTGGGAGTTGCGCAGCTACAACAAGATATGCAGGCTGGCCTGCAAAAGCAATTCAGGCACGGCAAGCAAGCCGCTGCTCGGCAGTACGGCCGGGTCAAGCGCGGCATGGCTTATGCAAAAAGGAAGATACGATGAGTGACAAAGTACTGTTGGTAGATGCCCAGCTGCTGCAGACGGCTGCCTGGGAGCGCGGCATGGGTGCTTACTGTCTGGCGCTGCTGAAAGACTATGCCACCCGCAATGATGCACTTCCTATTACATTTATTTGTAACAAAAACCTTGAGCTGACTGACGCCAAGCGCCATACCTTCAAGAAATACTTTCCGCAGTCGGACATTGTTATGCTGGACTTGCCTACGCTAGACGGTAACGTTGCTCGTGGTAAACATAAGGCAACGACTCGGCTGGACGAATATATTCGGATCAATCACAAAGGGCAGTCTGTACATTTCCTGATTTTGGGGCTGTTTATGTTCCATTATTGTGCTAGCTTTCCGACACAAGTGGCGGCCAAACTACTCATTTTTTATGATCTTATTCCACTGATACGGTGGCGGGATTTTTCGGCACTGTTCTCGGCCAATCTGTATTTTTCACATTTCTCAGGCATATTTGAGGCCGATGTTATCTATGCTATTTCCGAGACTACAAAGCGTCAACTAGAAAATGAGCTGTCTATCGCTCCTGGAAAAATCGTGAACTTGAATGGGGCAACTATAGAGCGAGAATCCAGGGAGTTGGTCAAGAAACCAGACCTGCCCAAGCCTTACATTCTTATGATTAGTGCTGACTACCCGCACAAAAATAACGAAAATGCCGTCAAAGCCTTTGCGCAGTTCAACCGTGAGTTTGGAGACGACTTTACGCTGGTTGTCACATCTACTTTTTCTGACGACAGCCAGGAACTACTACGGACTTATACCGAAAACATTGTGTTTACGGGCAATATAACCGAACAAGTGCTGGACTATTATTACCGGGGTAGTGCGGCCATTATGCTAGTGTCCTACATAGAGGGCTTGGGTCTGCCTCTGCTTGAGGGAGTTATGTATGACAAGCCGGTCATATGTTCGACAATCGATGTATTTGAAGAACTTTCCAAAAAAGCTTTTTACTTTGCCAATCCTGATTCGGCAGAGTCAATCACCAAGGCGTTGGTAGATGGTGTGGCAAAACTGAACTGGGCCGACAAACAGGCCGAGTACAAGCGTATCGAGAGTACCTATACCTGGCGGGCCAGTGCCGAGCGCTTAGCAGACAGCTTGCAGCATTTGCCTCACCAGCAGCCAGCAAAAAAGCCAAAGAAGGGTGCTTATAACTTTGTACTGCCGCACCCGGCGACAAGCAGCGGCAACTTGGGTGCAGTCGTGCAGTCGCTGGTATGGGGGCTGAGCACCAAGGCGGATATTCACTACTGGGTGAGTGAGGACGTGTACGTAGACAGCAGCCAGAAGGCATACTTCATGGATCGCATGGCCTGGGTTGGGAACGTAAAGCATCTGTCGCCTGCAGGGCTCCGTAGTAGAAAAAACGTATATTTTATTGATGAGACCGGTGCTAGTGTAGAGGTGGTCCGCCGAGCTGTGGCGGTTCCGGGTATTTGTTTTGTTATGCCCAAGTCTGCCGGTTTGCTGAGCGAGCTGGTACATGCCGGATATATCGGTGAGGCAGACAAAAAGAGCCTGAGGGCCAAACACAAGGTAGAAGCCATGTCGGCTTTGTTGGAACAAGCTGGCAATGTTGTGCACCGGGCTGACTTTTTGGACACTCAGCGCAATAACCAAAGCATCATTGAAGATATAATCACAAAGATTTAAGGAATACATGGTCAAGAAAAAAATTCTCATCATTGGGGTATATCCGATCAAGCGGCCGCAGCACGGCGGGCAAAAGCGACTGGCTGCTATCGTCAAGCTGTACAAGCAGATCTTTTCAGAGGTCAGGTTTGTAGCTATTTTCCCACCGGATTACTACCAGGTGTATGATCGCAGCGACATTGCCGTAAAGGGTATTACCCGCAAAAAGACCACAGACTCGCCTTACACTGGTGACATCATTTGTGGTTTGGCTATCCATGACGATCCCAGGGTGCGTAAGCGCATGGAGAAGTTGCTAACAACCTTTAAGCCGGATATTATCCAGTGCGAGCAAGTCTTTCCCTACTTTGGCCTGAAACCGCTTCTAGAGGAACTGGATATGCACCCTAAGATTGTGCAAAGTTCACAGAACATTGAATATATTCAGAAGCTGGAGATCCTGAGCAACGCCGGCTATGCCGACGAGGCAAAAGAGGCGAGCGAGTTGATAAAAAAGTGGGAATCAGACATGTCTACCCATGCCGACCTGTCGGTAGCAGTCAGTCCTGAAGATGCCGCAGAGTTGGCGGAGCTGGGTGCAAAACATCCAGTTGTTGCCCCGAACGGTATTGCTAAGCATCACGCCAGTCAGGCGGCTCGTGACCGCTGGACGCAGTTCCGTGAGCAAGAGCGGGTTACCAAGATCGCAACTTTTGTAGGTAGCGCTCACCCACCAAACTGGTTTGGCTTTTTGGCAACCATTGGCGATCGTGTAGGCTTTATGCCGTCAGACGCCCGAATTATGCTGGCGGGCAGTATCTCTGATTATTTCCACGACACGTTTGTGGAGAAGAAGCTGCAGCCAGAATATGTTACTTTCTGGAACCGCGTACATGCAGCAGGGCGAATGAGTGACGACGCCTTATATGGCCTCATAGATAGCAGCGACGTTATTCTGCTGCCGATTACCGAAGGCGGTGGGTCAAATCTAAAAACCGCCGAAGCTATCCTGTCCGGCAAAAAGATTGTGGCTACCAGTTATGCCTTTCGGTCGTTTGAAGACTATATGGATCTGCCCAATGTCTATGTGGCCGACACGCCCGAGGCTTTTCGCGAAACACTGTTAAAAGCCTTTGATGCACCATTCAAAAAAAGGACCAAAGAGCAGGAGGCTCTAGCCGAAAAAGTGCAGTGGGAATACTGCCTGCAGCCAATGGTGGAAGGGGTCAAAGCACTATGAGCGCCAAAAAAGTATGGATTGATATCAGTGACATTAGTGTTTGGGCTGGCTACCATACCGGCACTCAGCGTGTGGTCTATCAGATTGCCAAACGGTATCGGGGCCAGCCAAACGTTGACTACTTTGTGTTTAATCCACGCAGCAATACCTTTCACCAGCATTCATTTGATGAAGTGATCCAACGCGTCGAGGCTGCCGCGCAAGAAGCCGAAGCAGGTGCACCACCCCCCAAGCCGTCCAAGTCTATTCGGGCTCGTGTTATGGTAGCTCGCGTGTACCAGAATTCTCCAGAAGCGGTGCGCAAGCGGCTGACACCCGAACGACGAACTCTTATAAAGCGCGTGCTAAAAAAAGCCAAGCGCACCATGCGGCCACCGCAGCCCGCAGTGGCGACCCCTACTACTCCGGCTATGCGATTTGGTGCTGATGACATAGTGCTGATAACGGGCAAGGCGTGGGACTATCGGTCATTTATGGAAGCGCTGCGCAAGGACAAGCTGGATCAGCACTTCAAAATTATCCAGGTAGTGTACGATCTTATACCGATCTTTTTCCCGCACCTGTTTGGCCTGCCGCTGTTCAAACCCTATACCCAACACATGTTTGAGGTGGGTGCTTTGTCTGATGGCTTGCTGGCTATTTCTGAGTCGTCCAAGCGGGATATGCTGAATTATTGCAAAGGCATGCTGATTCCGCCGCCCCCCATCGATGTCATTAGACTGGGTGATGATTTTGCCAAAGTAGAGCCGGTAAAGCCGGGGATAAAATCACTCAAGCCGGGCAACTTTATACTGTGCTGTGGCACGGTCGAGGTACGCAAGAATCACCAGCTACTGTATACCGCCTACAAAGAAGGCTTTCGGCGTGGCCTCAAACTGCCCAAACTGGTAGTGGTAGGGGGTAAGGGGTGGTACACGGGCGATGTCATGTACCAGTTTACGCATGACCCAGCGTTTCGTGACATGGTGTATATTGGCGGCCGCAGTGACCAAGAGCTAGAGTGGCTGTATCAAAATTGTCTGTTGACGGTTTATCCGTCTGTGTATGAGGGCTGGGGGCTGCCTATTGCCGAGTCATTGGCTCATGGCAAATTGTGCTTGGCGTCTGACACTTCGTCTATGACCGAGATTGCCGGAGACCTCATAGAGTACTTCTCGCCCTATGACACGGTTGGTTGTTTGGAGCTGCTACAGAAATACATGGACAAGCCCACGCTGGCAAAGAAAGAGGCGCAGATACAAAAGACCTACCAGCCCGTTGCATGGGACCACACCTTTACTCAAGTAAAAAAGTTTGTAGATAAGATGTAAGCAATAAACCAGTGAAAACAAAAATAAAACACTCACTAAAAAAATACGGAATTCATATCTTTGCTCTGGTTGTTGCGGTGGGCATTGGTGGCTTCATGGCAGCACGTCTGGGCCAGGATATTAACTTTGACTTGCAGAATTACCACTACGCTAACCCACATATATTCCTAAACGACCGTATAGAGCACGACATAGCCATTGGCGAACTGGAGAGCTATGCCAACCCGCTGCCTGATATTCCGGGCTATCTGCTGATCAGCCATGTTCGTCCGCGGATAGCAGCAACCGGCTTGGGCATGATCCAGGGTCTGAACATCTTCCTAATCTTTGAGATTGTGCTGCTCTTGTTGCCGCGGAAGAGGATCTGGAGCTGGCAGCGCTGGGCGGTTGCCTTGTTCGTCGGTATTTTGTCGTTCTTTGGGGCAGGCAATATATCAGAAGTCGGCAATACTATGGGCGATAATTTGGCCAGTCTATTTGTGCTGGGCGGCCTGCTGCTGTTGCTCTTTAGCTTTTCTAGGCCAAAAGTCTGGCCGTCGCAGAGGCTAGTTCGTTTGGCGGCGTACTTTGTTATTGGCGCTGGTGTTGGGTTGAAGCTGACCGGGGTTATCTATGCTTTGGCACTCCTGGCGGCGGGGCTATTGGTAGAGGGCAGCTGGGTCAAAAAAATCAAAGAAGGCTTCTTTCATGGATTGGCCATAGGCATTGGCACGCTGCTGACGGGTGGCTTCTGGTATCTCAAGCTATGGCAGTTATTTAAGAGTCCTATCTTCCCTTTTTATAATGCTGTTTTTCAGTCGCCCTATTATCCGGCCAAGAATTTTGAAGACGTGCGTTGGATACCAAAGTCTTTGCTGCACGCAGTCTTTGCGCCGTTCTACTATGCATCCAAGCAGGCACTATCTTCGGAAATACCATTTAAAGATCCGCGGCTGGCCGTAGCCTACACTGCGCTGGTTGTGCTGGTCGGATATTTCGTGGTGCGCAAGTGGGTGCTGAAGGAAAAGACATCGCTGCCAAGATGGTCCAAACCGCACACCGCTTTTTGGATTTTTGTGGTGGTGTCATTTGTGATCTGGACGGCCAAGTTCTCGTACTATCGTTACCTCATGCCACTCGAACTACTAGCGCTCGTAGCTATAACTACCGCTGTGTACACCCTGGTACCTCGATTTACCTACGCTACCGCAGCGGTCGTCGTGGTGGCCGTGACTATTACCCGGCTGACGGTGCCCATAGACTGGGGGCGGGTCTCGTGGCGGCCGACATACTTTGGTGTGAGTAAGGCCACTTTTGCGCACCTAGAAAATGCCGCCGTGCTGATACCGGGCTTTGCGCCATTTGGATTTACGGTGCCGTATTTTCCAGAAAGTAGCCAAGCCATTCGCATAGAAAGTGACCTGAGCTCGCCCGCCATGGGCACTCCAGCCATGCAGAACAAATTACGTCAGGCCGTAGAGCAAAAGAAAAGGCAGAACGCGCCGTTCTATGCCCTCAAGGCCGATGAAGAGGCGGTGGCTACCGAGAACACCCTGAATCACTTTGGCTTCAAGACACGGTCATGCCAGGAGCTGCCTGTCTATACACGCGAAACGATCCCGCTCAAGTTCCGGCTGTGCGAACTCGAACGACTAAACCAGTAAGTTCTACAAAAACATTCCCATAATCTAAGCCTGGCTATATACTTACGACTATTAAGGATATTTGGGGGCTTCCATGCGGCATTTACTGGCGGTGTTCTGTAAAGCAAACTCTATCGTGTCATAGATTTGCTGGGTGTTCATATAACTACTAGGAGGTGGGTGTTGCGCTAATCCTTCTGCTACACTACACGGCATGGATCTAAAAGTTGTTCTCGGAGTATGTTCTCTTGTTGTGGCATCTGTCGGCTATGTGCCATACATCAATAATGTCCTAAGAAAAAGAACAAAGCCGCATGCTTATTCATGGTTAGTTTGGGCCGTGTTGGGGTTGGTGGGCTTCGGTATACAGGTTCAGGGTAAAGGGGGGCCTGGCTCGTGGCTTCTAGGCTTAACTGTGGCTGCGACTCTCTTTATCTTCATACTCTCTCTGCTTTACGGACACAAGGACATACAAATTGTCGATAAAGTAAGCCTGCTTTTCGCGGGCATAGCCTTTGTTTTTTGGATTGCTACAGATCAACCTCTGATCGCCGCCGTACTCATTACTCTCGTGGAGGCAGTTGGTGGATTTTTCCCTACTTTTCGAAAATCTTACAGCAATCCTTACGAAGAAACTGCGTTTGCTTATTTCACTTACGCAACTTCCATATGTTTCTCTCTTCTTGCCCTTGAAGTCTACTCACTGACAAATATACTATATCCGGGTGTTGTCTTTTTCATGAATGTTTCGCTATTCGCGTTTCTTTTGGTGAGGCGCTCTCGAGTAAAACCGCAATAATAACAGTAATAACGAAGACTGTCTTCTAACAGATAGAAGGTAATAACGAAGACTGTAATAACGAAGACTGTCTTCTAACAGATAGAAGAGCTTGCTAGCTACTGGTTAGACCAGGGGCAAAGAATCTTCAAGTCAGAGAACTGTTCGAAATCCTTCACATTGCGAGTGACGAGTACTAGGTTGTGCTGGAGACATTGTGCGGCGATGAGGGCATCGATGGCGGGAGGGGTCTTGCCAAGTCGCTGGCCAGTAGCTGTAAGCTCACCCCATAGTAAGCACACTTCTTTATCTACTTCTATAATTCGGTTATCAAAACCGTCTACGATTTCAGCCAGCCACTTGTTGAAAAGCTTTTGTTTATCACCGTCTGTGTTTAGGGATATACCTTTTTTAATTTCACCCAGCACAAGGCAGGAAGTGAAAAGGTTGAGCTCATCAGCAGATGCAAACCACTCCATAAAGCTGCCATCGGGAGCCTTTTTTGGCGCTTCGCTAAGCGCGTTGGTATCCAACAGGTAGTTTGTCATAGTTTGAGGTCGGTGGCGCGACCGGATACGGATTGATCTCGGGCAAGGTCAAGCTCGTCAAGGTCAGTAGACATGAGGAGCTTTTTAAGCCCTTTCTTTGGCGTAATGTGCCGCCGGTAGTCCTCGTAACTCATAACAACAGCGGTGTTGCGGCCACGCCGACTAATAATTTGCGGCCCCTTGCTGATGCTGGTATCAACGACTTCGCTCAGTTTATTTTTTGCGTCTTGCATTTGCCACGTCATGGTATGATGATAGGCTAGACTGTCTAGCTTGTCAAGTATTTTCAGATCAAAGTCAAAGAGGAGCCAAAGAGGGCGTTCCTCTACGAATGTTATTTATTGTAAGTTCTGTTGATTCATAAATGCTGTAGTAAATAATCGACTTTTCCTCAAAGAGCAGAGCAGCATGCAAAATCATTCTTTTTAAGCTGGATGAGTTTGGTATGTAAATAAAACAATTTGTCCCAAATCATGCTGGCAGATGCTATAGTGTCACAAAAGGGGATAAACAGTGAGCACGCCGCTTGTAACGTATGCACAAAATCGTGAGGATATGTACTTGTGGGCCCTACTAGGGCACCGCAAAAAAGGTTTTTATGTAGATGTTGGCGCGCACCACCCAGAGTTTCATTCGGTTACCAAGTTGTTCTATGATCGTGGCTGGCGCGGAATTAATATCGAACCAAATCCGGAGCTTCACAAGACCTTTGCCCGCACCCGTCGCCGCGATATCAACCTAAACCTCGGTGTGGCCGATAAAAAAGGCCTGCTACGTTTTCGGAACTATCCTCACCACAACGGACTTTCGACATTCTCTGAAGAGATCATGAAGATTCACGAAGGGCAGGACCTGCCCTACGAAGATTCAGAAGTCGAGGTAAAACCTCTGTCTGATTTGCTGGCCAAACAAGATATTCCACCGATAGATTTTATGAAGGTAGACGTCGAGGGCTTTGAGGTTGAGGCGCTTAACGGCAACGATTGGGATAAATACCGGCCAAGCGTCCTAGCTGTCGAGGCTACGGTACGCCAAAAAATTAACCCTATGCTAAAGAAACTTGGTTACAAGCTGGAGTTTTTTGACGGGCTGAACAATTACTACCTGGATACTGTAGAACCCGAGTCGCTTACCATTTATAACTACGCACCACGAGTTTTGGGTACCGGCAATTACACTTCGCGCGAGCTGCAGCTACAGAAGAAAATTGACGAGCTAGAGACGCAGCTGGCTGGAAAGTCCCAAGCTTACGATCAGCTGGAAACCGAATACCACAAGATTCGCCGCCGGCAGGTACGTACTATAGCTGCCGCCGGCAAGCGCCGGGCCCGCGGCTACGCGTCTAAGATTGTGAAGGGTTAGAGCTCCTCTTTACTCTGGCTTCTGGCAGACCAGGAATAGGTTGTCTGGAGATGGCTTGTCTTTGGCGCTTGCGATACTGTTGTCCATTAGGATGTCCTGGAAGCTGATGTCGTGCTGCTTCATCTGCCGCTTGGCACCAATGCGGGTGATGGTGTCAAAGACGGGGCGTGGAGTCTTGTCGCGAATGGTGCGATAGGTGGTATTGACCAGCTTGCTGCTGACAGACTTTTTGGGTCGAAACTTGTCGATGCTAGATTTGAAAACTTTATGAAAAGTTGGGTTTACTAGCGAGTCTACTCGAACGTTCTTTTTTGGAAAGACTTGCTCGCCCAGTGCTTGTAGCTCGGGCAGCCTGAATTCATGTTCGTGTGGTGGGACCAGGCGATTCTTTTTGGCCTCGGTCGGGTTCTTCATGTATAGCTCTTGGCACTTGCGTCGTTCTGGCGTACCGATGAAGGCGTAGCCGCCTTTTTTGAGCAGTCGGTTTGCTTCTTGCATGAAGTCTAGTGCTTCTTCTTTGGTGACGTGCTCGATAACATGCGACGAAATAACAAAGTCAAAGTACCCAGCCTTCAGTGAGGTATCTTGCGCTGGTACGTGTTTGAACTTGACGCCTTGCTTGCCATAGACTTGCTTGGCGTAAGTTATACCACCTTCGGAATAATCGACACCCCAAACTTCTAGTTCTGGAAACAGGGTCTTTAGGTAGGTGAGCGGCCGGCCAGAGCCAGAGCCTAGCTCGATAAGACGCATGCCCTTTTTGGGCTTGAGGGCACGCAGGTAGCGGGCTACGGACATATAGACTGGCATGATAACGCCGTAGTGCATGATTGGGGTGCGGATCTCGGACCCGGCGCCTTCGCGGGCTACGCTAGCGGGAACGGGAACAATGGGGGTTTCTTCGGCCCATTTCCAATAGGCTTCGGCCTCCTTGGTTAACTTTGAGTAACTGACTCTTTGCATGAATCCCCCGTAAGCCAGATGGTCCCCAATGTACTTAACCTGGCTTTATATATTAGTGATATGTATACCGTCTATGATACCGGGAAATGCTTAGTTTACACAACTTCTTGAGTCTTGCGGTCAAAAAGTCCGCCAAGATGTTCTTTGAGTGCTTGGGGAGCAAGCACGACGCCGTAGATTTTGAGTATGCGTCGTTCGGCGATCTCAGTGATGTTGGGGGTGTCGGGTGTAAGTCCACGAGTTACCCAGCGGCTAACCAGCCGCACGCCACGAGGGTCTTTGTCTGGGTGGCCGGGTACCTCTGGTGCCATGATCCCGGCAAAGGGTTGTTTCAGGGTCCGCGGAGCAATGATGTCCAGAATCCGCTCTAGGTGCTCTTGGTGGGCGACAATACCAACTGGTCGTTCGTCAGGGCCAATATCTAGAAGATGCTGCACAAGAGTCATATTAGTTACGGTGTCTATAGAAAAGGGTTCGACCAGGTGGCGGTTGGGATCTACGCCAGGGTGTGTGCTCCGCAACCTATCGAGCATGCCATAGGCTTCCGGTTGTCCTTCAAATTCGCGGCCGATCGGGTCACGCCAAGGGGTGCCTCCTTTGTCGGCAGGATTCTTGTAGCCGCTGCAGATGATAAAACCGTCAAGTGCATGATCTATAAAAAAGGCGGCCGCTGTGTCGACTCGCTGTTGACTGATTTCGCCCAAGCCAAGGCCGTCTGGTCCGCGGTAGCGACTGGGAATAATGAGGTGGGTTATGTCATCTTCGGTAACGCCCGGTGTGCCCTCTATGAATTCATAAGAGTTTGTCATGCATAAAAGACTATCATATTTCTGTCAATGGAGGGTGGTTTTTTGCAGGCATTTTTCTAGAGTCATGAGCTTGAGGTGGAGCTGCTCTAGGTCGGCGTGGTTGTCTACTGATTGTAGTTTTCTAAGGCCACGCAGATTGTCGGGCCCAATACCCAGCGGTAGGGGGAGTTTGCTGGCAATGGTCAGGCCAGCCAGCACAGCGTGATATGGAACGGGTACAAAGACAACTTTGATGCCCAGCTGTTTGCTGATGGTTTGGTAAAACTGCTTGTAGGTCAGCACTTTTGGATGGGCTATGGTGAGGACGCCGGAGACCTTGGTGACAAGGGCTGTGTCGATAGCCTGTACCAGATCGTCTCGGCCAATAATCTGCACCGGCTGCTTGCCGCCACCCATGAGTGGCACCACGTGTTTGGTCTTCATGAAGGCCACCATGGTACGGACAATACCGCCGTTGCCAATGATGAGACCCGGTCGCAGGCTGATGTCGGCGGAGGTGTTGAACAGTTTTTCTATGGCAAACTTGTGCTTGCCGTAAACCGATACGGCCTCGGCGTGGGCAGACATGCTAGAAATAAACACATTCTTCTTTAAGTTGTGGACTCGGCTGGCAGCCAGTAACTGTTTGGCTGCGTCGATGTTGAGTTCGCTGGCGTGGGGGTGGTGTTTGTCATGTTTTATATAAGCGGCGTGTACCAGATAGTCGGCGCCTTTAAAGATGTCCGGATTGAGTGATTTGGTCAAGTCGTAGGCCAGGTAAGTGAGCTGCCTGGTACTGATATGCTTTTGGGGCTCTCGGACCAAGGCCCGAACGTGCCATCCCTGACCCGAGAAATGTTTGACCAGCTGGGTCCCGAGGAATCCATTGGCGCCGGTAATGATAACTGTCTTAGCCATTTTTTATAACGCTTTCTGCCACGAGATGGGCATTGGCCATGAGTGAGAATGTCAGGCCTTTGGCGGGCAGGTAAGTAAAGCCAGCGCTGTCCGCCACATAGACATTACGCGTACCGTGCAGCCGCCCATCTGGACTAAGACTGAAGTCTTTTGGCTCCTGGCTAAACGGCAAGGTGCCCGCATAATGAATACTAGCACCTTCGCCGGGATTGATGCGCTTGAGTCCGTAGGTTCCCATGCTGCGCATAGCCTTTAGGTACTTCTTTTCGCGACGATCAAACTCGGCACTTTCTTCTGCCTGTAATTGGTACATAATGCGCAGATTGTCGCCAGTTGGCGTGTCAGGTGTGGGTTGCAGTTGCAGCCATTTGTTGGCGGTTTGTCTGTCTGGGTGGTGAATGCCCATGATAACAATGCCGGACATCAGATACTGAATG
The DNA here is from genome assembly GCA_035489575.1 of Verrucomicrobiia bacterium. NCBI lineage: Bacteria > Pseudomonadati > Verrucomicrobiota > Verrucomicrobiia > Verrucomicrobiia bacterium. The sequence continues at coordinate 47,096 of DATHJY010000005.1, read as the reverse complement.
AGCAGCCGAGCGTCGACAAAATCGAGCGGCGCATGGCGGATGATCCTAAACAACATAAGCGATTGGTAGCTATACAAAGAAGCGACCGATACGTCTTGGTTGCGATGGGCCTCGTCCAAGAAAAGCGACAATTGGGTAAACCCGAGCTTGTGGCTCTCGGCAGCCTTACCGACCAGCTTGGGCTGTACGCAGGGAACATAGCGATAGGGATTGCACAGCAAGGGTAGTTTGGTCGCTTCGTCACCCAGAGAGCGCAGTACTACGCGGGCGCTGCCCAGAGCGCTGGTAGCCAGGATGAGTTTGCGACAGCGGACGGTTTGGCGGCTGTTGTCGGCGGTGCGCAGGCATTCGACCACCACGCCCTCGGCAGTTTCGGAAAAACTGAGTACCAGATAGCCACCAATATAGTGGAAGTTTTTATGCTGTTTGAGTTTGTCTATGGTAATCCACGGGCGCCAGGCGCTCTGGTCGTTGTCGGAATAAAAGTCCATATCCCGATACTTGTAGCCGGTCCGACCATCGTGGTCCTGAGTTATGAGTGCTAGGGGTGTCCTGCCCATGATAAAGCCCTGGTGCTTGAAGCGCTTGGTATCCGCCAGGTACTTCCGAAGAATATAGGTATGGTTGCGGTCCATGTCGGCAGAGGGCTGGTAAGTTTTGAGCTTGCCCAGAGTGTATCGCGCGGCTTTGTCGGCGGTGGCGCTGACGCCAATACGTTTGGCAACGGTTTCGTAAGCGTCAAACATAGCTGGCTTTAGTCCTGCTTGTTTGAGGTCGTAGGTAGAAAACTGCCAGCACTGCAGGCCCCAGCCGGCTCCCAGCCCGCCATACGCTAGGCTCTCGAGCGGTGAAAAATCGGCAGAGTCTATGGGTATAAGATCATCGACTTGCTCGGTGATGTGCTTGCGCGGCGGGGTAATTTGTTCGCCCTTGCCAACGTTGCCCCAGGCCACACCCTCGGCACGAGGACCAATGAGGTACTGATGCTGGCTAGTGTCTGACTGGCGCAGGTCCAGGTAGTCTTCGTCGGGTATGGTCGAGGTCTCTGGGTCTTTGGTAAACCCAGCGTCTAGCATAACAACGTCCAATCCGGCTTCTACCAAAGTCTGAGCTGCCATAGCGCCCGAACAGCCTGATCCTACTACCAAGTAGTCGAAAGTTTTCACCGTACAACTCCCACCATGATTACACCAACCAGGGCTTTGCCGACGGCCCGCAGACCCGCCAAAGCGAGAGGCACTATGTACCAAGCTGATCGTTCTTGGGGCAAAAAGGCAGCAGTGTGGTCTGGCGACGATTCTAAAATGGCTAGCATAATATACAGCCGGCGGCGGACTTCCGAGTGGGGCTGCCTGAGTGCCAATCCGGCCTCTATGCAGCCAAGTGACCATGGATGTTTGCGTATGAACTCTAGCAAATGGATATCGGTGGCAGATATAGACGGAGGGTTATGGGCAAGCGCTTCTGTATACCGAGCAATGACTTGTCTACTTGGTTCTTGTCTGACCAGATAACGGGCAAAGCTCTTTGCTTCTTTTTTAAGCACAGACGACCCCACCCCCGAGACTTGTCTCGTGGTTTTAGTCTTCTGCATACTCCACCTGTTGCTTCCTGCCCTTTGTCCAAATGAAATACTGGTTAGAGAAGTAATTCCACGATGTAGCCAAGACCGCCCCTATGGACAGGCCGGCAAGGTAGTGAACATGCAGCAGCTGTGTGCAGATAAGAACCGACAGGGTAGAGATGAGCGAACCGCCCAGGGCACTGCCGTTGAATTCGATAAACCGAAGCCACAGGGGTTTTTCGCTGTATTGACGATATGTCCAGTAATGGTGCAGGTAGAAACTAAAAATAATAGTACCCTCGGCGCCCAAGATCTGGGCAGGCAAAATGGGTATTCCCATAACGCCATGAAAGAGATACAGCAGCACGACATTGACCAGAAAGGCTCCGGAGCCCACTACCAAAAAACGACCCACTTGGGTCTTAGTGCTGAACACTACAAACTGGTCAAATATTTTCTTTACGATCAAACAAGTTGCTTTCGTTTACGAACCTATATCTTACCAGCTGAGTCAGGCACTCCCAGCCATCGCGGGTGTTTATCTTTTTGCCTTCTTTGACCGTTCGGCCCGTGTAGCTGATAGGTATTTCCACGATAGGCACCTTCTTGCGCAGCAATTTAGAGATAACTTCTGGAGCATAGCCAAAGCCGTGCTGTTGAATGTCCAACTCCTTGAATAGGTCGGTTTCTATCATTTTGTAGCAGGTGTGCATGTCGGTTATGCGGACCCCGTAGAGACTGCGTACCAAAATGTTATAAAAGCGATTGGCATAGTAGTTGGCTCTGGGCATGTCACTGATGGTACCCATAAAGCGTGAGCCGTAGATAACCGGTGCCTCGCTCTCCAGGACAACCTCGAGCAGGCTGGGGATTTCTGCGGGATCATACTCTAGATCGGCGTCTTGGATGACAAAGTACCTGCCTTCGGACAGGCTCAGTCCCGTCTGAATAGCTGCACCTTTGCCTTTGTTCTTGGGGTGGTGGACTACCCGCACCCTGAAGGGCAGGTCTTTTTTCTTGGCCCATTTTTCGATGATGTGTTTGCTGTTGTCGGCCGAGCCGTCGTTGACGATAACTACCTCGGCGTTTGGCAACTCAGCAGTCTCTATTTTCTTTAAAATAGTTGGCAGGCTAACTTCTTCGTTGTAAACCGGCACTAAAATAGTGAGGTCGTAGTTTTTTCCCATGATTCTAGATATATATTGTACCAGTAGTTTGCTTATGTTTTGGTAAAAATGAAACATAGCCCGGCAGACAAGCGACTGCTACAATTCCTGCATATGCGTAAACACTCTTGGAAGAAGTCTGCAGGCACCGTCTATCAGTGGGCAGTCGGACACCCGATGCTCTCTGTCGTTCTGGTATGGCTGGTATTGTTTGGCTTTTTATATGGGGTGCGGCAGTATGTGCAGCACCCTCTGAGTGGTGATGAACCGCACTATCTACTCATGGACTACAGCCTGACCCATGATCACGACCTGGACCTAAAGAACAACTATCAGAACTTCGACTACTTCCGGTACTATCCGGCGCCAACGCCAGACCATGCCAGCCCGCTCAACACTACCCAAAAGTTCTCGGGCTGGTATTCGTTCCACGGCATTGGTCTGCCATTTATGATATTGCCCGCCTTTTTGTGGAACGAGCGGATCGGCCCCATGCTGGTGATGCTGCTAGTGGCCACCATAGTACTGCTGTTGACATGGTGGTGGACGCTGCTGCTCACTAAAAATGCCAAGGTATCCCTATTCAGTACGCTGCTGCTCGCTATCAGCTACTTTTTCAACGGCCTGGCCGGGTATTTGTATCCCGACTTTGTAACGGCCGGGCTGCTGCTGGGCGCACTCATTATTCTGCAGCGGTTTTATAAAGACAGGCTGTGGCAAGCTGTCTTTGCGGTGCTACTGGTGGCCATGGCTTTTGTGCATGCCAAGTCTCTGGCCTTTGCCTTGCCGTTGGGCACACTCATGCTGTACAAAAATTATAAGCAACACAAGCAGATCCCGTGGCCCGTGCTTGCGGTCAGCGTGCCCGCCGCATTGGTATTTTTCTGGCTGACGCATCGGTGGTTTGGGGTGTGGAATCCAACAGCCATATACCCCACCTACCTGGGCATGGTGTCGCCATTCAGCAGTATTCCAGCTAGCTTGTGGGATGTTCGCCGCGGCTTGCTGGTGTATAACCCAGGGTTCTTGCTGCTACTGTGCGGGTTACCGCTGTGGTGGAAAGCACACAGGGCGTCGCTGTCTACGGTAGCCATAATCCTGATACCAGCCTATGTCATAACTATGTCATTCAGCGAATGGTGGGGCGGGTATGCTCCCTTGGGTCGCTACCTTATGGATTTTATGCCGGCTCTTATGCCGGCGGTGGCTTTCTTTTTGTTAGCGATACGCACCACATACCAAAAGGCGTTTGTAGCGGTACTGACTCTAGCCACGCTGATGGTTACAGTTTTTGCCACGCGTATTCGTCTGAGCTATCCAGGTTACGAACCGCGGGCTGTATTTTTCTCGGAACTAGAGAAACGGGTGGGAGTCGGGTTTGATAGACTGCTGCCACAGTACACGCTACACACCGAGTTGGTTGGTCGCTTCAGCTGGCTAAAGACACTTGCCGGAATGGCGCTGGTAGCTGCTTGTGTGTGGTATGGCTGGTATGTGGCAAGCAAGCAGTCAGTGCCTCGTAAAAAGGTTACGACTCTGTAGACGAAAGACCGTCATTGCCTATATATAGCACTCCCAAAACAAAACTCGCCATTTCTGCCGGGCCTCAGCGGCCCAAAAGCAGCTTTTTGGCTCACTGATCCATCACCAGAAAAAGACAGGTTTTGTTTTGGGAGTGCTATACTTTGGCAAGACAACACCAATTTAACTCAGGGTGGTAGCACGGAGGGTAAGCCAGTCGTTATGATACATATCAAAAGCCACACGTTGGTTACAAAAGATTTTGACAGCGACTGGTACAAGCGGTGGGCAAAAGAGTTAAAACAAGACAAACACAACCTGGACAATCACGCCCTGCGTGCCAACAAGTTTTGGCAAAACGCGGCGCTAGTGCAAGCTCTGTGGGAGCGCCTAGACTTTAGTAGAAGCGATTTGAGCGGCGTTGGATTTGGCGTGGGCCAAGAGCGATTGCCGGCACTGTTTGCCCATTACGGCGTGCAGGTGATGGCCACCGACCAAGATTTTACCACTGCCAAGGCCAAGCACTGGAAGCAGCACGAGCTGGCTGAGAGCGCTCAGTCGCTCAATCGTTTGGGTATTTGTGATCCCAAAAAGTTTAAAGAAATGGTTAGCTACATGCCAATAGACATGACCAAGATTTCCAAGAAGCTGGCGGGCAAGTATGATTTTGTATGGTCCAACTGCGCGTTGGGTCACCTGGGGTCTATAGACGCTGGGTTGGATTTTATAGAAAATAGCCTGGACTGCCTAAAGCCAGGCGGCATGGCTGTACACACCACTGAAATTAACGTGCTGTCCAACACCAAGACGGTCGACGCTGGCAGCACTGTGATTTTCCGGCTGCGTGATATCCAACGGCTGCAAAACCGGCTGGTGCGCAAAGGCTACCGCGTCAGTCCGCTGCGATTTACATTGGGCACACGTGCGCAAGACTCTCGCGTCAGCCTGCGTCCACAGTATGGTAACGACTACTCAAAGATCCAAGTTGGCGGACACTTGGCAACACAGGCAATACTGATTATTCATAAGCCCCTGCAGCCATATGTGTCGGTAAAAGCGCAGGCTTCGCGCATAAAACACGAGAGTCACCTAAACGTCGTGTACGCCCAAAACATTCGGACGCTCTTTGGCTACAAGCGCAAGAATCCACTGATTGCTGCACTCCTAAAAAGCCAGAAGGCTCCTTTGGGCAGTATCAAGATTACACCCGCCCAAAAGGAAGTTAAGGTCCGTATAAAAAAGGGCACCAGCAAAGAAGTATTTTTGGATTTTACCAACAGAACACCCTACCCACTCTGCAGTTTGTATAGTCGCCTGAGCGAGACCAAGCCAATTGTGCTGGGCACTTCGGATCCCAAAGATCGTGAGTCAAAATTTCAGGATAAATCCTGGGTGGGCAGCAATAACAATCGGCCCGCTCACGACCTGCGCATAAAGAAGAGCGGAGTCTATGAATTGGCTGATCATGTACGGCCGCGCCAGAACTTTAGTTTTGCTTTTACCCTTGACAGTAACAAGCTCGAGACAGGTACCTACACCGAAGAATTTAGCGTACTCCAAGAGGGAGTGGGCTGGATCGACGAGAGCGCTGTGACCGTTAAGGTCCAGGTCTACTAGAACTTATCTAAGAGCCTACCCCAGATCCCCAATTCCGTCCCAAAACCGCCCATTCCGGCGCCAATCCGCCCTAACTTCTGAGCCGTAACTATGGTTACGCCACAGAAGCCAGAACGGATTGTCATCCAAAATGGATCAATTTTGGGCTCGAAAGGGAGATCTGGGGTAGGGCACTAAGGGGCGATGTTGACGGCTTGCCAGGCATAGCCACCAGGTACCCAGAAGTTGGGTACGCCGTCTTGAACTAGTTCAAAGTGTTCTTTGTACTTGCCAACAGGCGTGCCGTTGGTGGGGTGCTGTACGGTCATCAGGAAGCGTCCGACCTGTCCCGGCCATACAGTGTGTTGGTCGGCAGCCAGGGTGACTCCGTCGGCTTCGTAGACTTTGTTAAAGACATTTACTGGTCGGCTGGCAGATAGCCACGAACTATGCACAAAGGCGCTATTACGGTTGATAGGCCAAGCGCCCATCAGTCGAGTGCGAGGATAGTAGGATAATGCGCTGGCATCGTCCTTCCAGAACTGCGACCCGAGGTTTTGGAAGTCAAAATACATGGTGTCGTTGATACCGGGGCGTACGGTTGGCTCGGGGCTGACGCCGCGGAAGCCAGCAGCAAATGGTTCGGCCGTTACAATTGACTGCCAGGCATAGCCACCAGGTACCCAGAAATTAGATGCGCCGTCTTGGACCAGTTCGAAGTGTTCTTGGTGAATGCCACCACCGATGCCGTAGCCCGGGTAGGAAACGGCGAACTGGAAGCGTCCGACCTGTCCCGGCCACACCGTGTGTTGGTCGGCAGCCGGAGTAGTTCCGTCGTTTTCGTAGACAGCCGTAAAGACTGATACTGGCCGGCTGGGATTTGGCCATGTTGCATTGCTAAAGGCGCTGCCGCGGTTGATTGGCCAGGTTCCCATCAGTCGAGTGCGTGGGTAATAAGGCAGGGCACTGGCATCGTCTTTCCAGAACTGCGACCCAGTATTCTGGAAGTCAAAGGACATAGAGGCATTTTGCCCGTGTTTGACGACAACGGGTGGACTACCACCCCTGAATGAAGCGGCAAACGGAAAGCCAAAGGTATTACCAAACCAGTCGTTGTACATGCGCCAAAAGTTGCGATTGCCGTAGGCGCTACAGCCGTCGCCAGTGCCATATAGGTTATTCAAGGCGGCGGAGTTGGGTTGGTAGGGTGTGTAGTTGTACAGTCCGGCTGTTGCACTGTTCTGTATGTAGACATTGCCACCGCCACAACCGCCGTTGGGGTTGTACTGGATAAAGTTGTTGCGGTCACGACGATAGTTGAACATGCTGGCATCGCGGGCATAACGCCTAAACTGCCGAGCGGCGTTATAGACCTGGTTAAAGAAGCCATAATATTCTGAATCACAAGGAGCGCTATCTGGGCAGCCATAGCCGGTGGCACTGCGGTACTGGATGGGCCACGGCCAATCGTCGGTGACCAGGGACTGCTCTTTTTGCAAGAGAACCAACAAGGCCTTGGCACTGACGCCACAGCTCTGTTGGACCTCGTACAAAATCTGAGCACTGCCTTTGTTGCCCGGGTTGTGGCCGTTGCACAGACCATCTGCAGGTTTGAACGGCGTAGACATGCTGTATTCCTTGAGGCATATATAAGGAGGCGGTGCTCCGTTGGCCGAACCATGGGCGGCCCGGGTGGTACCACCACGCGGCTGGCTACCCCAGGTGTCACAGGTGGACACCTTGGCATTCATAAATTCTTGGATCTGTTGCTGGGAGAGAGCGTTGCCGTTAAAGAACACACCATCGTCTATGATGCGCCCAGACTGAAACTCGTGGCCGGCAAGTGCCGAGGCCTTCTGGGGAGACAGGCTGCCAAAATACGGAGCGACAATAAATAGAGGAAGCAACAAGGCAAGCGCGAATCTAAACGCTTGCCGACGCACTACTGGATCCTCACAGTTTTGCTAGCCGAAGTGCCCGTGGAGCTGCCAGAGGTGTAAGTTACGGTTACGCTCCAGTCACCAGCGCTTGGGAACTCTGCGCGCGGGATGGTCATGGGTGTGCAGGTGGTAGTGGTGGCGTCTTTAAAACCGGCAGATTGTTTGCTAACCGTTTGGCCGCTTTTGGTAAAGGTTGCTTTGCAGGTGCCGCCTTCTTCGTATACGCCAGATACTAGGGCGCGGACTTCGACTTGTTGGCCGTACTGTGAAGCGTCTACGATACTGGGGGTGACAGACTTGTTGCCGCCGCCTGGTTGGGGCTGTTCGTTCTGTTTTACTAGCTCGTCTTTGTGTTGGTCGGTTTCTTTCTTTTCTTCATCGGTAGCTGGGTCTAGGTTGATCTCGTCTTCATTCTGGGCAGTGCTCTCTGGATTTTCGGAAACCTTGCGGGGGTTATCTGGACGCGTCTGTTGATAAGCAAATACTCCGCCACCGGCGATAACAAGGGCTAGAACGGCGCCGATGATAAGTGATTTTTTGGTGAACCGTATTCGCTTGGGTTGCTGCATTATTTGTTTTGTCCTATTCATTACGTAGTATACCACAAACATAAGCAGAATTCAAGATTGCGCTTGTGCTAGGCAAGGGACTTTATACTATAAGAGAAGTAACCAAGCAGTTCAATATATTACAGAAGCTTTACTAAACCAATGTGGTTTTTACAGCCAGCGGGTTTGCGATGGTTTGCTATGATGGTTGCATGATTGTTGTTATCATCGCCGGCGGATCAGGTACGCGACTGTGGCCGCTATCTACGCCGACCTATCCAAAGCACTTATTAAAGATCGACGGCGACAAGCGGAGTCTGCTGCAACACACCTATGATCGGGCCAAGAAGCTGACCGATAGTGTGTATGTTGTACCGGATATCAGCCATGTAGAACACGTAAAAGAGCAACTGAGCGAACTGCCAGAAGACGCTTTTGTAACGGAGCCGGGCCGCCGGGGAACGGCCAACTGTATTGTGGCCGCCCTGGCACATATCACTGACAAGCATGACGCCAATGAGCCAATTGCCTTTATTGCGTCCGACCATTACATCCGCGATACGGATGGGTTTGCCAGTAGCTTCCAGGTTGCCGCCGAGGCCTCTGAGAAGGCCAAGCGAATTGTGCTGGTGGGGGTTGAGCCTGATCATCCCGCAACAGGCTTTGGTTATATTCAGAAGGACGGGCTGTATGACGCAGAGGCTGTCGTGTTTGACGTGCACTCCTTCAAGGAAAAGCCAGAATACGCAGTTGCCCAGCAGTATGTCCAGAGCGGAAACTATCTATGGAACTGCAGCTACTTTATAGGATCGCTCGAGACGTTCCAGGACAAGATGAAAAAGCACGCCCCTGGTATGCTCGAGAATTACCAAAAGCTGTTGGCTGCCAAAAATCCCGAAGAATACGCAGAGATCTACCTGTCGTTCAAGAACGACACTATCGACTACGCGCTCATGGAGCACCTGGACGATCTGCTAGTAGTACCTGCGGCCTTTGATTGGATGGACCTGGGGTCATATAGCGACTTGCACAAGGCGGTGGTCAGCAACGAACAAGGCAACCATATCTTTGGGCCGGGCGTAGAACTAGAGGGGGTAGAAAACTCTTTTGTTCAGAACTTCGAAGAAAAGCCGGTGGCTGTCGTGGGACTAGATAACGTAGTGGTCATAAACACCAAAGACGGTATATTGGTGGCCCGCAAGGATCAGGCCCAAAAAATCGGTGAAGTAAGTAAGCGAATCAGCAAGAAGTAACGGAGTATCTATGAAGAAAGCAATTGCGTTCGACCTGGACGGTACCTTAGCAGACAGCAAATCGCCCGTAGAAGACCGGGTCAGCGAACTACTCGGCCAACTACTCGAGAAGTTTCATGTATGCGTTATCTCTGGCGGTAAATTTGGCCAGTTCGAAAAGCAACTGTTGTCCAACCTAAAGGTTGCGCCAGACAAGCTAGAGAAACTACACCTCATGCCCACCTGCGGCACCCGGTACTATCACTTTGACGCTGGTAGGGGTGAGTGGGAGCAGGTTTATGCCGAAGACTTTACCGAATCAGAAAAGAAAAAGATTATTGCTGCACTCAACAAAGGTTTTGATGACCTGGGCCTGCGCGAAAAAGAAGTTTACGGCGAAACCGTTGAAGATCGTGGTAGCCAGGTAACCTTTTCGGTTTTGGGACAAGACATTGTGGACGAACTTGGTAAAGAAGGCGTACGTCGCAAAGAAGAATGGGATCCTGATAATTCCAAGAAACAAAAAGTACGAGACTATGTGGCCCCTTTGATCCCAGATTTTGAGGTCCGCGTTGGTGGCGTTACCTCTATAGACGTTACGAAATTGGGCATAGACAAAGCCTATGGCATGAAAAAACTCATGGGTGTGCTGGATATCTCCAAAGACGACATTTTGTTTTTGGGCGATCGTTTGCAAGAGGGCGGCAACGACTACCCGGTGAAAGCTATGGGAATTGACTCTCTGGAAGTATCACGGTGGCAAGACACCGCATTGGCGATAGGGGTACTAGTGCATGTCGCTTAACGCGGATGTGCTAACTGACGCTGACAAGCAAACACTCGTCGAACTCCTCCAAAAACTGCATCCTGGCTTTCTGCCATTCGAAGTGTTTATAGAGGTGGCTCGGCTGGTGGTTTTGCCTATTATTGAGTTTGTGCCTCTGCGTACCAGCGAAGGGCGTGTGGAAGTGCTGCTGCTGGAGCGTGATGTTTGGCCATTTGGGCTGCATACTCCCGGCACGGTTATCCGGGCCACAGACAGCACGAAGAGGAACTACCAGGCGTTTGATCGAATCATGGAAGAGCTGGGTGGCACAGAAGTTGCCCTTCCTCATTATGTGGGCAGTAATTTGCATTCTAGTCAGCGCGGTGTAGAGCAAGCCCAGATATTTTGGGTGGAGGTGCTTGGCAAACCCAAGGCCGGCCACTTCTATCCAGCCGACAATCTGCCAGATAACCTCATGCAGTCCCAGGAAAATTTCATCGAGCTTGCCGTAAAAGACTTCAGAAAACATAATCATATAAAATAGTTGTCTTTGTATATCGCTTACTCTTTAATTATCTTAGAGTGTGCTCCCTTACATAAAAGGAGGTAGAGTCTTCCGTGAACCCTAAGTAGCGGGCACTTGTACTTACATACCTACAAAACCTTGAAAGAGGTAGAATTGTCCGAGACGACACAGGCGAAGCATCCCGTGCTTCGTTTTTTGGTGGCGTTCTTTGCCCTCATGGCTGGAACGCTGGGGATCACAACTGCCACCGTGGTTCAGTCGGCTTCGCCGGCTGCTGCCACCGACAACAATGAAAGTGTCCAGGTTGGAATGCTGTTTGGGGGTAAGTGGGCATACAATGCTAACGTTAACCCGGATGCCAACGGCAACTACAGCGACTCGACTTCCAGTCACCCAACCGTGCACTCAACCGATGCGGACACGGGGTATCTCTGGGGAGATTGGGCAACCGATCTGTATGCTGGGACCGGCACTGAGGTCAAGCTGAAGCTCAGCAATCCCTCGGGTGTGCTGAGCCTCTCCTGGGGCTCAGGGTCCGCGCCTTGCACGGGTCAAGTTGCCCGCGTCATCAATGTGAGCGTTGACAGTGTGGGCGTAGGAAGTATCTACTTCACTCACTTGACCGACGCAGCCTCTACGGCGACCGCACCAACGAATGGCATGGTGGTGGGCAAGGTTGCCACAGCAGGGTGCAACCCTGGCCCGCACGTTCACTTCGAGCTGAAGAACTCAAACAATCGTGCCTGCTATCAGAGCTGGGGCAACCCCGGGGCTTCTCTGGCCGAGGGCGCGGTACTTGGGTGGCTTGGTGCCAACAATGCCGGGATTCGGCAGACCTGTAGCGGTACGCAGCCCGGGACACAAACAAGTGGTACATCGGGTAATGCTCGCCTCGTCGGCGATGTGAACGGTGATGGCAAGGCAGACGCTGTGGTGATGTATAGGAGTCCCGGTAACGCCTATGTGGCACTCTCGGATTACCCTCAGACGACAACGTTTGTCAATCAAGGCGCATGGGCAATCGGTCACTCACCGGATGCTGATCGCTACATGCTCGGTGACGTCAATGGTGACGGCTGGGATGACTTGGTGGCTTTCTACTCGGCGAGTGGAAGGTGGACAGTAAGTCTGTCGTCAAGTTCAGGCTTCTGGCCACCGACTGATTGGGCAGCCAGCCAGGGTCAGGGCACTGTCGCTCAGTGGGTTGCTGATGTCGACGATGACGACAAGGCCGATGCCATCACTTTTGACGGGACGGTCAATGGTGATTGGCGAGTGTCGCTTTCGGATGGCAATGGTTTCGTTGGGCCGCCCACACTGTGGCGCACTGGGCATGGAGTGAACTCGACGACACAGGCAGTTGCCGATTTCAATGGCGACAGCAAAGCGGATGCTGGGATCTATGTGGCAGGCAGCGAAAGCTGGTATGTCGGGCTCTCGGCATATCCCGGCAGCACGACGCTCGGTACTCCTGGCCAGTGGTCTTACATGCAGGGATCAGGCAGGAAGATGGTTGGTGACATCAACGGCGGTGGCAAAGCCGACACTGCGTACTACTATGCGGACGTCGGACATATCGATGCCTCACTCTCGACCGGTACGGGCTTTGCTGCCAACGGTGCATGGGCACACGGCCACGGTTTGAACCCAACGGAGCAATACCTGGCCGACGTGACTGGCGACGACAAGGCTGACTTCATCTTCTTCGATGCCGCTGCGACAAACGGAGACTGGTATGTGTCAATCTCAAGCGGCACCGGGTTCTACTCACCCACCCAGTGGATCCACGGGCACGGGGCTGGTTCGTAAGTAGATAAGTCCTCAGTATCGAGACGGACGATACTGACAAATGCGGCAGCGTGACGGGGATTCCTGGGTATATCCCAGAACAAGAATCCCCGTCACCTCCGCTCTTTTTATTTCAGTCTTGCAATACGTTTTTTATATATTTTGACAAACTTTTTTGAAAGTTTACTTGCGAGAACGCTCGGGCATGGGTTTTTATATCACCAGATGAATATTTGGTAGGTTTGAAACGCGCTAATGTTTTTTGGAGCGCCTCGGCCGTTTGGGGCGTAAAGAACTCGCCGGACTTGCCCGGCACCACGTAATCCAAGGTACCGCCGGCCTTATAGGCAATTACGGGCGTCCCGGCGGCCATGGCCTCTACCGGTGCAATGCCAAAATCATCCAGGTTGGGAAAAATAAAGGCTGTGGCGCTGGCCAAGTAGGTAGGCACCTCGTCATGCGGCAGTTGGCCGGCAAACGTGATGGTGGGTCCTGCCATGTCTACGAGCTTTTGGTGCTCGGGGCCATCGCCAATGACGGTTAGCGGCAGATTCAACTTGGTACAGGCCTGGACGGCCAGATCTATTTTTTTGTAGGGTGTGTGTCGCCCGGTAATGACAAAGCCTGAGCGTGGGGTGGATTTGGACTTGCCAAAGCGCTCGGTGTCTACGGGTGGGTGAATGATCTCGGAGTCGCGGTGGTAGTACTTTTTGATCTCTTTTTGAATGTGGCTGGAGTTGGCGATCATGTGGTCTGGCCTTTGCGCGGCTTTGAAGTCCCAGCGCCGCATGGGTCCAACCAAGAGCTTCAGGCCCAGGCGGGCTAGCGGGTCAAATACCCCAAAGCCGGGGTGTTTTATGTAGTCTTCGTAACGGCTCCAGTAATAATGCGTAGGGGCATTGCAGTAGCAGATGTGTGTGGTGTTGGGTCCGGTCTTTATGGCCTTGGACTCTGCGCCAAAATTGATGCTAACTACCATGTCATAGCCGCTCAGGTCCAGGTGGCTAAAGTACCAGGCCCGCAGCACCGGCAGGAATTTCTTTAGACCAATAGGCAGCTTTTGTAGCCACCCCGTCCGAATATTGGCATCGACAAACCAGTCCAGCTTTTGGGGGTCGTACTGTGAGGTGTAAATAGGGGCATTGGGGAACATCTTGTGTACTTCCAACACCACCAGCTCGGCACCACCAATCCCAACCAGCCAGTCGCAGACAATGGCAACTTTAGGCGCTGGCACTGACACTTCGCAGTCCTTTAATCTTTAATGACAGGATAACTCTATCTGCGGTGACGAGTGGCACTGATTCAGCAATAGCAACGCTGACAAGTGCATTGTCGTAAGGATCCTTATTCAGAGAGTTAAATATTTTATAGGCCTCTGTATGCCACTCGGTAAAGTTCAATACTTCCAGGCTCATGGTCGATATGCTCGAGATGATAACTTCGGCTTCTGGGAACTTGCCTGTTGCGGCTTTTAGGCGAAGCTCAAAGATACTTAGCGCCGATACGAGGACTACGTCTGCCTCGCTTATGTGGCGCAAAGTCTGAGGGCCGAGCTTTACGCCGGCCGCAAGCCAAACAAGTGCATGAGTATCAAGGAGTAGTTTATTCATGTGGTTCGATGGGTTTGTTGTACATATCCTCGACCATTTGTTGCCACTCAGGATCGGTATGTTTGTCGTAGGTAAGCGATTCTTTGGATATTTGTCCCTTCAGGACGCCAAGTTTACGTTTTGGCTTTTTTGGTACTTCTACCACTAGCTTAACTTCTGGTTTGCCGTGGCTGCCAATATAAATATCCTCGCCACGCTTGACTGCGGCGATGTACTTACTGAGGTTGGTCTTTGCATCGTGGATGCTGACGGTTTTCATGTTTACATATTAGCTAACTTAGCTAAGTTTGTCAATGCTAATTGCTACTTGCGGTAATAATTTTGCGAAAGGTCTTGATGATGATAACCACGTCGTTCCAAAAGCTCCAGTTTTGCACGTAGTAGATGTCCAGTTGTCGCCGTTCGTCAAAGTCGATATCTTTGCGGCCAGAGATTTGGGCCAGGCCTGTCATGCCTGATTTGACGCTCAGGATGGCGTGTTTCTTTTCGTAGGCATTCAGTTCTTGTGGCACCAGCGCACGGGGTCCTACCAGGCTAATATCGCCCTGGAGGACGTTGAATAGTTGGGGTAGTTCGTCGATGCTGGTGGCACGCGTAAACCTGCCGATTTTGGATATGCGTGGATCGTTGGGTAGAAAATCGCCATTGGCCCGAAATTCTTTGAGTAGGTCCAACCGGTGCATGCGCTTGAACCCTTCTTCGGGCGAGCAGTTATAGCCACGCTTGATACTGCGAAACTTGAAAACCCGGAATTCACGATTGAACCGTGTTAGCCGGTTCTGCCGGAAGAACACAGGTTCCCTAGGGTCAGATAGCTTGATAGCAATGGCCACCAGCATAAAGAGCGGGGACAAAATGATCAGAATAAGTGTGGCGGCAATCAGGTCAAAAATGCGCTTCACGATGCGCCCCCAGCCAATCAGGGCAGTTTGGTGCACGGCAATCACTGGCAGGCTGCCGGCAAACAGTTCTACGGCGATATTGCCCACAAACAGGTCGGTGTTGCCGGGGACAAAGCGGTACGAGACGTGGTTTTGCTGGGAGTATTGCAAGATCTCGTTATTCCTGTCCTGGTCTTTGTAGAGCTCTGTCTGAATAATGCCATGAATAGGCTCTGCTAGGTCCTGAATAGCTTCGGCAAAGGTGGGGAAGTCGCGAAACTGTTTGACGTCACGTCCGACAATACCCAAGACATGCTGCCCTGTTCGCTTGGTGTTGCTGATAGCAAAGGCCATTTCCTGGCTGGCGCTGGTGTTGCCAACCAACAGGACGTTGCTGATGCCAATACCGTATTTAAAGAGGGTACGCCGAGCAATGCGTGCAATGGTGCGGAAAAGCAGCAAAAAACTAAACCCGAGCACCAGGGCGTATACGGGCACCAATCGAGCTGGGAATAATTCGTTGGCGCTTACAAAGTCATAGCCAATAACCACCAGGATGCCTATAAAAGAGCCAACCAACAACCGACCAAATTCAGAGAATCGTTTTTCGTATACATCGGGACTGTACAGGCCGATAAAGCCATGCACCAAAACCCAGAGTGGCAAGATAGTCAACGAGGCGTGCAGGTAGGTCATGGCCGGTATTTGTTCGATAAGCGGACGAGGGTCTACCTTGACTCGCAAGATGTAGGCAGCCGTAAAGGCGGCAACCAGGGCCAAGAAGTCGCCGAGTACCAGGATAAGTGCATACACAAGAGAGGCGTTGTTTTTCATTATCTAGGCATCATTGTACCACTGTTACGTTCTACGGTTTGTTATAGTGAGGCTATGAGTAAAATTTCCCATGATAGCGAGACTCCGGCTCACGGCCAGCAAGTCATAACGGCGGTCGCAGTTATTCATCACGTATTTGATGGAGCTACTAAAATACTACTGCCCAAGCGAGCGGATACTAAGAAATTCTTGCCTAGCATCTATGAGCTTCCAGGTGGTCACATAGACTTCGGCGAAGATATTATTGCCGGCCTTAAGCGCGAGATACAAGAAGAGTTAAGCGTGACTATTGCTATTGGTGATCCATTTGCGGCCTTTGGTTACACGAATCACGTAAAGGGTTCACATTCGATCGAGGTTATTTACTTTGCAACCCTGGTTGACTCGCCGGACGCCATCAAGCTTCATCTCGAAGATCACTCATCTTATGAGTGGGTAGCCAAGAACGAATTGCACAAAGTTATATCTGCCGGAAAAGGTGAAGATGATATAGAGATCCGCAATCTTCGTAAAGCCTTTGACCTTCTTGAGGGCGGCCAGCTCGATTTTGCTAATTAGCCCAGCAGCTCCACGATCTTGTCATGTAGGGTTGTTCCGTTGGTAGTTACAAAGTCAGGAGCTCGCCATTCACTGGTTTGTCTTGAAAAGTCAGTAACCTTACCGCCAGCCTCACTGACCATACTTTGGCAGCTACGTAATCTTCTAGATCGCCGGCCTTGGACTTTTCCTCGATCGTTAGTACTTCGCCAAAGTAGCGTTTTACAATCTTTCCGCCTGCGTGTGCGGCTGTAATAATTTTTGCATGACGGCATACCGCCAGGATGTGAGCTTAAAATATTTACTTTACTATAAAATTGTGTTATAATAATTATATCTATGTCAAACACTTTGTCTGGACAAGAAGTCCTAACTTCTGCGACCGATCAAGAGCTAGACTACGCCGAGTCGTTGCTGATTGAATCTGAAGATCCAGACGAAAGAGATGCTGCCGCCTCGCTTATTATTACAACTGTTACGCAAGCTTTTGGCGAGCGATGGTATGACCAGGGACATCAAACGTGGACGCTTGACGAGCCAAGGCATGGCCTTCGACGGTCTGTGCACCCGGATATGCCAGGCAATGCAACCAAAGACGCAGTTATAGAAGATTATCAGGCCAATGCCACCAGAAGGGACTTTAGGGTTCTGGATACTCCCGATCGACGCATCCTAGAGATCGATCAAGGTTCTGTGTGGGAAGTTCCGTACGGGCCCAAGCCCTACGCGTTTGCTGGTCTAAGTTCATGCAGCCTACTAGTGGGGTATGGGTCCGATGGTATGGCAGTTGGCCACGTGGCCTTCAGCGAGACGGATGCTACAGACGTGGTGCTAAAGTTTTTTGAAGACAAGGGCATATCCCCAGGTAACACTTATGTTGTGGCCAGCCTGAGTCATGAAGAGCAGTCCTGGTCGGCCAAGGCACTCGTCGATGATCAGCAGTATTACGAGGATCGGGGCATTCCGGCATCACACATACTGCCCGTCCGTTATACTTTTGAGCCTGGAGAAAATGGCCAGCTCGGGGTCTACCATGACGTTGCCATGGTAGTAGCAACAGACAGCTATATTGCAGTGCGTTCGCTTGATCAAGATACCTCTGGACGGGAGCTGGCCGAGAACCAGACAAAGGTGATGTCGGTCCGCTAAGCGTATCGGTATGTCTATGGCGAGATGACTCGTCTTTCGCTGGTTACTCCTGGTATACTAAACAAAAAGCGAAAGCGTTTATGGCTCGACTCAAAAAGAAACAGCGCAAAGAACTCATCCGTATCACCGAATATATGGTGACCGGCGGGGCGTACTTTTGGTCGGGCTACCTCATGTTCTTTGTGCTGGACAAGGGTTTGGGGCTCAACTTGTGGTGGGCTAAGCTACTGGCCAACGTAACCGGTTGGCTGATCAACTATGCTCTGCAGCGCTACTGGGTATTTAATAATCCGGCCTTGGCTAAAAATCAGACAGAAGTCACGGGGCGTTACAGTATAATTACGCTCGTAGACTGGGTGTTGGACTATGTCATTGTGGCTAGTCTACAGTCTGTCGGCATTACGCCGTATTTGGGCCAGTTTGCGTCGTCCGGTTTCTTCACTGTTTGGAATTATCTATGGTACAAATACTGGGTTTTTCCAGAGAAGTTTACCAAGAAGACTAAGATCACCGTGCCTAAGGTGGTAGCGCACCGGGCACACAGCCACCATGGCTATCTAAGGGGCAAATAATGGCACAGGCAGCATCAGAACCAACTAACAGCGTTCGGCCCACTAAAAAGCAGCGCGAGCTGCTGGCTTATATAGAAGCTTTTATCACCGAGCACGGCTACAGCCCGAGCTACCGAGAGATCATGACGGGCCTGGAATACACGTCCGTCGCCACAGTAGCACTGCACGTCAACAATCTTATTAAGCGAGGGCATTTGCGCAAACGCGACCGGTCGGCCCGATCGCTCGAAGTGGTGGCTCCAAGCGAGCAAACCAAGGTCAAGACCAACGTTGTCAAAGACGGTGAAGAAAAGTGGCTGGTAGAAAAAGTAGAACATTTCTTTTCGCAACTAGAGCAAGCCGCCAAAGCTGAGCAGGCTAAAATAGACGAACTATACGTGCTGATTGGTGCCCTCAAAGTATTGGGTCTGGACGGCGCAGCCCAGAGCTTCATGCCCCGATTGAGTGCCATCAAGCAGACGATCGACAAAGACTAGGTTGTAGTTATATCGCGGTGGTTGAAATAGGTCAGTCCAAGTACGGTCAGAATGATAGCGGCAGCCATCAGGCCAATTACGGGAGCGGTAGAGAAGTCCGAGGCTGGCATGGGCGGCAGGTGGCCAAATGGTGAAAGGTCCATTATCCATTGTGGCAATTCCAAGAGAACACCCAACTGCATGACCAGTAGACAGGCGGCGAAACCTCCCCATACGACTGCTACAGCCATGCGTGGCAAAAAGCTGAACACGGCTATGGCAAAACCAGCGAAGGCAAAAATAGCGGCCGATTGGACCAGCGAAGCGATGATGATCTCGCCCAACTTGCTCCACGCTGCGTCAGAAGCTAGGACAAATGTGACGCCCATGCTGAGGGCGGTCAGTAGCATCAGGGTGACTATACCTATAGCGATGTAGATGATGTGACTCAGCATCCATTGGCGCCTACCAACACTGCCGCTCAGGACAGATTCGAGCTGCCCATTGGCTTCTTCGCTGCGCATCCTCAGCAGCGACTGCGCGGCGTAGCCGGCAACGGTGACAGCCATAAAGCTGATGAGTATGCCCAAGAAAGCATCGTTAACATCACCCCCAAGCTGTCCAATAAATTGTTGAAATTCTTCATTTTCTGCCAAAAGGTCCTGGAATTCTTTAACCACCAGGCCATAGGTCACACCCAAAACCACAATGGTGGCAATCCAACCGCGCAAGATACCACGCTGCAGCCGTATGGCCAGACCAAATGTACTGAGCAATGAGCGCGCAGCGCGGGCTGGTCCGGGACGGGTGGCTATCATGCCCAGGCCAATGTCTCGTTTGGCCATAAAAGCCACAGACAGGCCGACCGTTATTACAAATAGCGTGCCGAACAGGCCGAATATCCACCAGTTAGCTTGGGTATAGGGATGTATCAGCTGGGCCCAGCCAAGAGGTGATAACCAGGTTGGAAAAGCGCTCTGGATAGCCAGCCCACCATCTTTCAGGCTGCCCAGACTGTCACCAACAGCGCGTAGCAGAAACGCAGTGCCAATAGCCATAGCAGAGAAACTGTTAGCCCCGCGAGCGCTATCAGCCAGTTGGGCTGCTACCGCCGCGATGGCGGCAAACGTGATCCCGGTGGCTGCAAAGGCCAGCCCGGTGCCAGCAGAACCGGCAGTAGGCAGGTCGTTGGACAGCAGAGCAAGGGTGGCAAGTCCGGCAAAGACAAGGTTGGCCAAGACGGCCACAACCAAGGCGGCGATCAGACTGGCGTGTCGGCTGACGACACCTGATTCGATCAGTTCTGAACGGCCGAACTCTTCGTTCTGTCGGGTGTGACGTACGACGGTGAGGGTGCTCATGAAAGCTATAGCCAGGGCAAGGAACAGAAAGGTCTCGTTCAGGACGATGGCACCAATGTTCGGCCCGTCCAGTGGTCCCGCAAACACGCGCTGCACCACGCTTGGGGCGGATGTCCGGGCATACAGCACTAACTGCTCGGTAGAGCTTCCGTATACCGTGATGGTCTGCGCTACAGAAGACATGAAAACAAAGAACAGTACAGCGATTATGATCGGAAGCTTGATCCGATCACGTCGCAGGGCGAGTCTGACGAGTCGCCATGTCCCAGTAAACCCATGCATTACTCTGTCTCCGTCGGCTTGGTGTCGTTATCGTAGTGCGAAAGGAATAGCTCCTCGAGCGTCGGTGGGTGACTGGTGAGGGAGCGGACGTTGAGCTTGGTGAGTGCTTCCAGTGCGGCGTCTAATCGGTGACTGTCTACCTCGAACTGGACATAACGGCCTTTGTCGTTGACCTCCAGATTATGGACGTCCTTGAACAGTGACTTGGTCGCCGGGTGTTCCACATGGGCTTTGACAGTGGTGCGGTGCAAGTGGCGAAGGTCGTCGAGCGTGCCGGATTGGACGGTGCGCCCCTCGCGGATGATGGTGACTCTGTCACACAGTGCCTCGACCTCGGCCAGGATGTGACTAGAAAGTAGAATAGTTTTATCAGCTTTCTTGAGCTCTTTTATGCACTCCTGGAAGACAGCTTCCATGAGCGGATCCAAGCCAGAGGTTGGTTCGTCTAATATATACAGATCGACGTCAGAAGCCAGGGCGGCGATGAGGGCGACCTTTTGGCGATTACCCTTAGAGTAGGTGCGGAATTTTTTGCGTGGGTCCAGCTGGAAGCGGTCCAGCAACATGGCTCGGCGTTCTTTGTCTAGGCCACCACGCAGTGCGCCCAGCAGGTCAATAGACTCGCCGCCGGACAAGTTTGGCCACAGATTTACATCACCGGGCACATAGGCCAAACGGCGGTGTAGGGTGACGGCATCTTTCTTTGGGTCACCGCCCAGCAGCTGAGCAGACCCAGAAGTTTTGTCGAGCAGGCCCAACAGAACGCGAATGGTTGTCGACTTGCCGGCTCCGTTGGGCCCAAGCAGGCCATGCACTTCACCTTTGCGGACGGCCAGCTCTAGTCCGTCCAACGCCTTAAAGTTGCCGAACTTTTTCACCAGGTTCTTCACATCTATAGCGTTTTGTTGTTCATCCATACTTTTAATAGTCTCAAACATACGTGCCGCCTGCAATCTTAAGGACCTGGCACAGACTGTGAAGATACATTATGCTGCCAATAATTCCTGAAGCTTAAGGGGTGGATCGCACCGTTCGGCCAGACCAGCAAAGTTAGGGCCGTATGAGAGATTATCCCAAAACAGAGCATGTACAGGCGGCTGCTCTGGTGATCTGCCCAAGCCTGACGCCAACCGTGAAGGCAAGGCTTCGAATGGCTGAATGGAGTAATCGGGCAGCCCAAGCTTGACCGCCTCCTGCTGATCAATACTTCGCCAGTCTCTGTAGAATTCAAGACTGTCCCAATCAACCTCTGGCAACTCTGAAAAACTACCAAAAGTTGCGAGTTTACCCAGTCGTTCACAGACTTCAGGCACTTTTTGCTCAAGCCATGGCTCAAGTTCTGCAGTGTCTGCAGGGCAGGCAAATTCAACACCCAGTGCACGCGGGACTCTTTCATAAAAGGTGTAATCGGTAAGTAGAATACGACTGCGTCCTAAAAAAGAGGCAACCTTGAGCAGGCTTGGCTCCGGGTTTGGACCGGTAAAGGCATATTCTGAGGAAAGAGAGTTATGGATATCTATAGTAAGGGGAAAGGCGTTGCAGATCCGTATAAGCCGAGGCAATCTTCGTTCTTCAAACTTGTTTGAATGGGGGCGTATCTTCGCTGTGCTTAGCTCGCAATGTATATAGCGCTCTGCCTCTTGAACGGCCGAAGTGTTTGCTATGGACGGATAGAGCGATTCACTCGTCTCATTTAGGTGTTCGACTACGGCTGGACCGAGTGGTTCGTTGCCGTGCATGCCACCAAGTATCATAATGCCACTCCGAAGACTGTCTGCCCACCATTCATCAAAGGTTTCTGGTGATGCAAAATCAAAAGGACTTCCCATATAAAGTATAAGGTATCTGATGGGGCGGTGGCCTGGCAAGTATGGGGAATGCTAACAGCACGGTATACTTTTAGCATGACTACCATAGAGGCGATTATCCTAGGACTGACGCAGGGTCTGACCGAGTTTATCCCGGTATCGAGTTCTGGCCACTTGGTACTGTTGCATCAAGCCATGGGGATTACAGAAAATGGCCTGACCTTTGACGTGGCCTTACATATTGGCACGCTTGGTGCGCTTGTGCTGTATTTTTGTAAAGACATTGTTTTGTTGATTCAGGGAATACTGGGCAGAAACGAATACAAGCGGGTGGCTTGGCTGATTGCTCTGGCAACCATTCCGGCAGTGATTGCTGGCATGGTGCTACAGGGTTCTGCCGAATCAGCTTTTCGGTCTACTCGGTTGGTGGCGGTCAACCTGATTGCAGTGGCACTACTTATGCTGGCGGCCGAAGCTTTTGCCAAGCGCTACAAACATAAGGCGGGACTAAAAGAGATCTCGTGGAAGCAAGCGCTGGCCGTGGGCATAGCCCAGGGGGCGGCAATTGTTCCCGGCGTGTCACGTTCGGGCGGCACCATTACCACTGGTTTGTTTATGGGGATCGACCGGGTGGCGGCCACGCGGTTCTCGTTCTTGCTGGGCATACCTATTACCGCCGGAGCCATTGTAAAAGTTCTGGCAACGGGTGAGTCGGCACACATGATGGGGCAAGAGACAGGTTTGTTTGTGGTAGGCATTGTGACGGCTTTGGTGAGCGGACTGTTCGCCATCAAATTCTTACTGAAATATCTTTCGGGACATACGCTGGCTGCTTTTGCTTATTATCGGATTGGTTTGGGCCTACTTGTTTTGCTCGTCACGTTATAATGAGATTCACATATGACAAGAAAGTATCGTGTAGGTCGTAACCCCAAAAACCGTGGACGCAAAGTCTTTGCGGTGGTGGCGTGTTCGATGGTTATTGTTGGCGGGCTGGGCGGGTTCTTGGTCTGGGACACTCAACGAAACAGTAAGCAAGAAGAAGTCATGGGCGTTAGCCGGACGGTAACCCAGGCCGGTGAAAAAGACGCCACCGATCCAGTAAATGTGACAGAACCTCTTTTTTCTTTTAGTCTGCCGCCAGACTGGAAGCTAAAAGAACGCACCAAGAGCCCTAACGAACAGAGTATAACCTGGCAGGCTACTAAAAAAGGCGAGGACAATCGGTGGTTCAAGATTTATTTCGACACCATTCCCGCCGACCTACCAGTCAACCGTCTGTTGCCGGTAGATATCGTGGACAATACGCTGTCCTACCGCCAGGTATCAGATAACTGCGCCAATTTCACGACGGTGCCAAACCCGCAGAACAAGACCCCATTACCATCCAAGTGGCAAGGGGTCGATTTTATATGTGATGTCCCTAATTTTGTGCAGAACAAGGTGGGGGTAAACACGCCAGGTGCCCTGAACGCTGCCACCATTGCCGGACCCACCAAGGGCAAACACAAATACTTCTTTGTTTATACTGACCACAATATCCAGCCGGACTACACCATCCTGTATACCATTGTCCGGTCTTTCAGGGCGCTCTAAGACTCGACATCTACGGCGTCGGCAGATATCTCTAGGATAGTAGCAAGGGTGTCTGCCTGCCAGCGCTGTACTCTTTGGGCACCGAGTTTGGTCTCGACCTTAGTGGGGGCGCCGAGCACTGCCTTTTGGCGTTCGGCATCAGCCCAGAGGACAGCGGGTAGTACCCAGCCTCGCCTGACAATGTCTACGGTGCGCTGATTTACACTGCCCAGTGTTACGTGTTCGGGTTGATGATCGTCGCCATATTCTATGGCGTCAGTCTTGCCAGACCAAGCCATGTTGAGGTTTCTCCCAGTGAGCGTACGTGAGGCTGCTGGCTGGTCGATCCAGCGGTGGACTCTCTGGCGCATGCGAGCGTTATTGGTGCTAACGAGTGAATCCGGTAGGCCAAGCTGGGCAATAGTGTTAGTTCGTTGCAGGCTCATGAATACACGATTACCCTTCTGGAGAAGCTCTGAGCCTGCTATCCCCATGCCGACAATCCCGATGGTAGTGATCCCTCGACTAATTACCAAACCGTTATGGTCCTTCCAGGCCTCAGAGTCCTCTTCTTCTAAATATTCTGCCAGGGCGGCAGACCAAATTGCTACGTCTGCCAATGTGCCGTGGGTGGTGACTGCAGAAACATGCTCGCCCTGTCTTAGTTTTTCGAGCACCGCATCGCGAATGTCGGTCTGTTCTCGCAGGGCTGTACGGGCAGCCAGAAACAGTTCCGGGGCAGCGCCAGTGGCTATGGCTTCTATCTCATCGTAGGTAGCAAGAGTGGGCGATAACTCAACGGTTTCGAGTTGTTGTGACCTGTGTTTTTCTGGGTCGTAGGGAAGTGGCTCGAATAGGTCAGGGTTGGCCATGATGTGCTTCAAGGTAGTACTTGCTAGGTCGTCATGTACACTCGCCCGCAGGTTGTCAGATAAATCATCATACCGGAAAGTTTCTAGCGTGCTCATAGTCAAGCAGTATAGCACTATGCTCGGAGGGCAAATTGCACCTTCGGTTTACCTGAAACTCGTACAAGCCACTATTACTGTACGGTCTAATATTTCTTATTTTGATTCGGGCGCTTAACCAAAGCCTGCTAAAATATGCGCTGTGAAACAATACAAATATATCCTGTTGGACTGGGATGGTAATCTGGCGCGAACCCTCGACATTTGGCTGGCGGCCCTCAAGGTGCCGCTGGAGAAGCGTGGCCACTTCTTTAGTGATGAAGAAATTGGTGCCAACTTTACGGTCTTTCAAGAACGTATGGAAGCACTTGGGATTACTGATATTGACGCTATGGTAGCTGAGGCAGACGAGATCGCCACCCGTGAAGCACCGAATGTTGAACTTTACCCCGATGCATTAGTGACACTTGATATGCTCCATAAAGCAGGCAAAAAAATCGCACTCGTAACAACTTCACGTCATGGCCAGATCGACCCTTTGTTAGAAAAGTACAAGCTGCAAGATATGTTTGACCTAATCGTGTGCGGTGATGATGTCACGCACCACAAGCCAAACCCCGAACCAATCGAGAGGGCGATAAAACTATTCGGTGCTACAAAAGTCGAAGCCGTCATGGTTGGTGACGCAGCCAGTGATATCAGGGCCGCTAATAACGCTGGGGTTGATTCTGTCCTGTTCTTTCCACCTGAGCACGCCAAGTTCTATGACATTGAAGAGCTCAGGCGGTTACATCCCACCCATATTATTGAGAGCTTTCGCGAAATCGTTCACATAGCCGCCTAGTCAGGTTACAAAATTAATCCTTTAAATGGAGTATCTATATGCTCGTCGCAGGAATGGCTACTATGCCGGATCGTTTGCCCTATTTAGAAGAAGTGGTCGAAACCATACGTCCACAAGTAGATGTTTTGCGCGTCTACCTCAATAACTTCGTGGAGGTGCCGGACTTCCTTGGCCCTGAAGAAGCAACGCTCTCTGGTGATGCTCGAGGTGACCTCGGTGCCGAAGGCAAACTCTACTGGATGGACGGAAAAGATGGCCTGGAAGATCATACTCACTACCTAACTATTGACGATGATCTAGGCTATCCGGACGATTACGTCTCAACGCTCGTTCGCGAATTTGATGCTCGGGGGGGCAGGCTATTGTCGGCGTTCATGGCTCCACGTTTCTGCACCCTGTAGAAGATTTTGTTGAGTCGCGTGATGAGCGCTTTCGTTTCTATGAGCCACTCGACAAGGCACGCCAGGTGCACCTACTGGGCACGGCAACAACAATGTGGAGCCGGGATACAATTAAACTTGACCTCGATGAGGATTTTCCAATGCGTAATGCTTCAGATTTGCAATTGGCGGTAGCTGCCCAGAGACAGGGAGTTCCTATGGTTGCCATTGCTCGACCAGAACAATGGATTACCGAAAAACGTCCCTGGACAGCCGAAGGATTTTCAATTTGGAAATCTACAAAAGCAGAGGGGCATAGTCAAGCTAAGACGCACCTTGCTAAAACGGCAGTCGCGGAGTGGGTACTCTACCCTGATCCCATAAGTTCTGTACAGTAGTCTTGGCGTAGCACTATGCACGGAGGGCAAGTTGCAGGCAAAAATACTACATATAGCGTGAGCGCGATAAGCTATACTACTAGTAGAAGTAACAGCAAAACACTTCAGGTTTAACAAACACGCATTTCGCACTTGAGTGCTCAGTGCATTTTATTCTCGAGAAGTGGACCAAGCCGTACTTTAGTACGGTGCGGGAGCATCGCAGAGAAAAAATGTGCTGGGTGCCAAGAAGACAGCAGGGTCCTGGGCTCTGCTCAGGAGCAAGCTGGCTGGTGCGTGATGTGTGAAAATATGCCGGAATCAGGTGAGAATCCTGAGCTGTGCCGCAACTGTAAGGTGCCTCTCCTCAAAGGAATGCGCCAAGCCAGACACGGTAGATTAAGTCTCTCGAGCAGGAGCGTCACAAACGGACCATCATACCCTGCTTTTCGAGACCAAAGAAAAAAGTAGGGTTTTTTATGAACTCATTTCACATCTCCCCTCCAGCCTCAAGCCGTTCTGACGGCACACTATGGCAGTTTCGCTTCGCAGTGTACCTACGGGTACGCTTTGTCGCGAGAACTGACATACTGTACTCGCCAGAACGGCTTTCACTTAACAGACGTGAGGTGTGAAATGAGTTCAATGGAGGGGGATTTTTCGGGGGAACGGCCACGAGGGCCAGAGCATCCAGGTATCTGTGATGCTGCTGAGTTCGTGGATCGTGATGCCATAGAGGCACAGGCCTGGGGTCTTATTGCTAACCGCGAATCCCTGAACGATGTCGAGGTAGCTCAGCAAGAGCGTCGTGACAATGCCCGCACAGCCCTGTGGGAGGGTCTGACCAAATCCGGTCACCTGTCCCGTATAGAAATCCATGGAACATTCGAAGAGATCAATGCCCAAGTACTGTCTCGGTTGCTACGAGGCTGGAGCGATCGTCTGCCAGAGGCCGAAAAACGACGTCGTTTTCCGGAGATATGCGAAGAGCTGACCATCCAGGCGGTCCAAAAAGCTATTGTTGCAGACGAACTGCCAGAATCGACTGCAGTAGCCCTGGCCAGTGATTTCCCAGAGGACATGCCGGAAAAAAGTGCCCGCAACTTGGGCTACCGACCAGATAACAAAAAAGGCATGGTGCGCTCGACTCACCTAGTGGCTCACCCAGACGGTACTTATACGCGGATCATCGAACAGATGAGCCGCAGTAATGGTACCTGGCGCAGTACTTTTGGATTCTTGAAGGCTGCGGGGATTACGCCCATGCATCGGGAAACAGCGGACGTCACAGCGCTAGCAACACCTTTCTTATATAGCGTCCAGGATTACACCAACGGCGTGGTTGATATCCAAAAGCGACTGGACCAACACGCTGGCCCCAACATTCGCTACGGCGAAATTATTGGTGCCAACCCGTTGCATGTTAACTACGACCAGGTGCGCCAAGAATCTATGGCGCGTGAAAAGCAGGCCGAGAAGCTCCTGGACGGAATAGCTGCGTACGAAGAGAAGTTGGACGCACTGGTGGCCCAAGGCCTTATAGAACAGCGCCAGCGCGATAGCCAGTATGGCAAGAAAATCCTGCACACCTTGCGGGCCATTTGTACCATGGCGCCCGAATATGCCGCTGACTGTTTCGGGCAAAAGGCGGCCACGTACTATCAGCGGGCATCAGACGCAGTTTTGACCGGGGACTTTGATCGGGCGCAGCGAATTATCAGTGATGCCCGTCAGCATGAAGAAGTAGTAGTGATATGTGGAGCATCACTGAGCGACGAAGAAGAGGCCGAACTGGGCTTGGGTCTGGACAGCATGGCAAACAACTTGAAAAACACCAAGGAACTTTGGGGGTGGAAGGCAGGCATTTGCCGCGTGATGAGCTGTGCAACTCGCCCAGGCCAAACCGAAGTTGGGCCCTGTAGCGTCTGTCGCAAGTGTCAGGCCAAATTCGACAAAGGCCAGGATCCTACCAAGCTGACAACCCGGCCCAAGCCCAAGGCGCCTGCAACGATAGAACTCATCAAACCAAAGATAGTCGAGCCCGAGCCTATGCCACTTGCGGCCTAAGCGGATAAAATAAAGGACAACATATGACACACACGCATCTGACCAAAGAACACTATGAACAGCAGGTAGCCGACTGTGATGGGCTGTGTATTATTACAGACGATATGCTGGCGGCCCGGCCAGACCTGATGCGCTGCGTCACCTGCCCGTTTTGCAAAGAAGTCGTCAACGCTATTCTGACGCCCACTACCATCAGTTGCCCCAAATGCGAAGTCACGGTGAACAGGTAAGGCCATGCAAGCAGACGACGAGACCTACCAGCAGCTCGTAAAAGAACAGTCCCCAGAATTCTTTTGCGATAACTGTGGACACTATCCCATCGTGCCCGTGCACGGACATTTTGTATGTCCGGAGTGCCACCTACCCACAAAATGCTGCGAAGGTATTCCAGCAGAGCTGTAATGAAAAAGGTTGGGATTTATTTTGGGACGTTTGATCCCATTCACGAAGGACACCTGGCGCTTGCGGCAGCCGCCGCCCAAGAGTGCGATCTTGAAAAAGTATTCTTTTTGATAGAGCCACGGCCTCGGCGCAAGCAGGGCGTCAAGGCACTAGAGCATCGCAGTGCTATGGTTCGTCTGGCTATCAAGCACGAGCCACGGTTTGGGTCTATCCTGCTAGAGCAGCAGCGCTTTACGCCACTAGATACGCTGCCGCTGCTCATGGAACGATTCAAGGGCGCAGAACTGTACTTGATCATGGGCGACGACACACTGAGTCATTTTGGTGACTGGCCGCACGTAGAAGAGCTGATGCGGCAGGTGCGTTTTATTATTGGTCTGCGCACTCATGAAAAGGCAGAGGTCGAACGTCGGCTGGACACGGTGCAGCGTACGCGGGCCCTAGTCATGGACTACCAGATCTTGTCTACTGACTTACCGGCTTGTTCGTCCAGGGCTATCAGAATTAGCGTCAGGCGGGGACACAAGCCACGGGATTTGCCACTAGTGGTGTACGCCTACATTAAGCAAGAAGGGCTCTATGCTTCAGTTGAATCTGGGTCTGGATCGGGCATAAGCTCGTAGTGTTCTTGCAGGTAGGCCAGATGTTTCTCGCGGTACTTTTTGAACTCGGTCTTTTTTAGGCCGCTCTTGCGTATGAAGGCGCCGATTTTCTCAGAGCCAATGTAGTGGGGCAGCATAACGTACGCAGCGCCAAGCTCGTACAGTTCTGCGGCTTGTTCCACGGTGTCTGCGGTGCATATAAAGACCGCGTGCTGGTTTTCTTTCTCGAGCCAGCGGCTGATAAAGACGTTGGTAGCAAAGTCAGTGATAGACGAAATAATCAGGTGGGCGTGTCGCAAATTCACCTCATCCAGCAGCTCTAGGTCGGTCACGTCGCCATACATAAAGTTAATCCGCTTGCTCTCTAGCACGTCAATAATGTTAGGGTCGTAGTCTATGACCACATAGGGTTTTTTGAGCTGATTAAAGACCCGCACAAACTCATGCCCGCCTTTCTGATACCCCAGCAGAGCAAGGTCGTAGTGATGGTGCACCTCTTTTTGCTCGCTAATCTTGGAGCGTTCAAATAGCCGAATATATTTCTCCAGAAAGTCGTAGAGCCAGTCGGCATAGGTGATGGTATAAGTGCTCACGGCAATGGTAACAAAAGCGACTACGGTGATAAGGGTAGTTATTTGTTCGCTGATATGGCCCAGGTCAAAGGCCAGCAGCAGCAAAATCAGCGAGAACTCACTGACCTGGGCACCAGTCAGCCCGGCCTTGAAGCTGGTCTTTTTTGTATAGCCGCCCAGTCCCATAACGGCCATAACAATCAGTGGGTTGGCAATCAGCACCACTAGCGAGAACAGCAGGGCTCTGGGCAGCACGTCGATTATCTGGCTCAGTTCTAGGTGCGAGCCCAGCTGCACAAAAAACAGCACAATAAAGAAGTCACGCAACGGCTTGAGTCGGGACGAGATCTCGGTGGCGTAGGGCAGCGAAGCCAGCATAACGCCCGCTACCAGGGCGCCAATCTCCAGAGAGAAGCCGGCAGCGCTGAACAGGGCAGCAATTCCTAGCCCCCAGCCAATGGCAAACAAAAACAAGAATTCCTGAGACTTGGCAATAATGGTGTTGAGTCTGGGCAGGACGAGCATGCGGAATAGCACGAGCCCACTGATCAGCAGGAGACTCTTCAGGAGTAACTGAATAAAGGCGGTCATCGACACCTCGCCGCCACTGGACGTAGACACTCCCACCAGAATAAGGGTGGCCAGTATGTCCTCGATCAGCAGATAACCAATAGCGACCTTTCCGTACATACGTGTCTGCTCTCGCTTATCAGTCAGTAGCTTCAAGATGATAATGGTGCTAGAGAAAGACAGTGCAATACCAATATAGAGCGACTCGGTGGTGGTAAAGCCCAAGAAGCCAGACAATATGTACCCAATGGCAGTCACCAGCAATACCTTGATAATGGCTATATAGGCGGCAATCTTACCAATTTCTTTGATGACTCTCGGGTTGAGCCCCAGGCCAACAATCAATAGCAGCAGGGCTATGCCAAAACTAGAAAAGACCTCGAGCGTGTCGGGTGAGCTGATCAGGTCGAATGCAGCCGGTCCCACCAACACGCCTGTCAGAATATAGGCAATAGTCAGCGGTTGCCGAATAGTGCGCATGAATAAACTGACCGCCACGCCGATGGCGATGATTAGACTCAGTTCATTAAAGACGTTATGCATGCATTTTTATTTTCTAGATAACTATAAGTGTTATTCTATAACAAATAATCAGGTACAAAAAGTGTTTAGAAAAATTGCTACGAGGATTTCCATCGCCACCGGTCATGCTGCGGCCTTTACCTTGGCCTTTTTGTTGGTCATTGGCTGGGCAGTAACTGGCCCATTCTTTGAGTTTTCTAATACCTGGCAGCTGTTTATCAATACCGGTACAACAATCACTACCTTCCTGATGGTTTTTCTTATTCAGAATACGCAGAACCGCGATGGCAAAGCTATGCAGCTAAAGCTGGACGAGCTGCTACTGTCGACACGCGGCCGCGATGCATTCGTGGATCTAGAGGACATGACCGACGAAGAATTGGACGAGCTGGACCGTGAGTTTCGCGAGATCCACAGCAAGCAGTCGACCAGTAGGACTATGAAGAAACTACACAGTAAGATTGCCGAAGCACACGCCACCCGCAAGGGCAACTAGCCAAAAGCGGCATTGACGGCCACATCATGCTTATGTATTATTGAATTACTTCTAGCGTTCAGTTTGAGGACGCGTCGAAGACAAAAACATTACAAAAAAATAGAGGGTACTAGGTGTGTTCCATGAGGTGTGAGGAGAAAAAAGGGAGTAGTCAGGCTTTGCCTGTAAAAATAAAACTAATGTCTTCACGAGGTATGAGAGTGCAAGTAAAAGTGAAGCGTCCTAAATGGCAGCAATTTATAACCTACTAGCCCATTAGGACCAAAAACAAAAAACTAAAACCGGCCACAAAGAGCCGGTTTTAACATTGTAATAGGCAACAACTACTGTTGCTTCTGGGCCTGTTTTTCTTTAATAGCGTTGTCTATCAGCTTTGTAAAGTCTTCGAGGCTACGTGGGTTCTCGACCTGCTTACCATCTACCTCAAACGTAGGGGTAGAAGAGTAGTTGAGTCGTCTTGCCTCGGCACGGTCGGCCTGGACTGTGGCATTGGTGACGCTGTTTTTTACGTCCTCTTTGAACTTACTCAGATCGAGGCCGAGCTGATTGGCATAATTCTCGAACAGTGGCGTAGGATTGCTGCTGTCGCGCCAGGTCGGCTGGTTTTGGTACAGCAGGTCGTGCATCTCAAAGAACTTATTTTGTTTGCCAGCTGCTTCGGCGGCCCGGGCGCTAACCAGAGCGTTCTGGTGGATCTCGGTCAGTGGGTAGTGGCGGAACTGGAACTTGATCTGGTCACCGTATTTTTCTTTGACCTGTTGCACGATTGGGAAGTATTGGTAGCAGGCTGGGCAGGCAAAGTCACC
The DNA here is from genome assembly GCA_035489575.1 of Verrucomicrobiia bacterium. Classification (NCBI taxonomy): domain Bacteria; kingdom Pseudomonadati; phylum Verrucomicrobiota; class Verrucomicrobiia; species Verrucomicrobiia bacterium. The sequence continues at coordinate 14,836 of DATHJY010000005.1, read as the reverse complement.
GTATTCGGTAAGCGTCACGCCTGTGGTGCCTTGGCCTTTTATGTGATTGCTCAGCTGGGAGCTTGGGTTATTGTCTGTCTGCTCGGAAGGCGTCTTGCTGTCCTTTTTGGTTAATATGAGCAAGCCGGCAAATGCAATGATACAAGCGGCAAGAATAGCAATAAAGCGTTTGTTCATGAAATATCCCCTTAATTGGTATGTACATATTATCATGGGGTCCATGTCTGTTACTATTGAGCGCGAACTTATTTTACATCTCCACTCCAGCCTCAAGCCATTCTGATAGCACAACAAGGTCCCCACAAAATCTGTTTTGTGGGGTGTGTGCGCTTTGCCAGTCTTGCTTGTCGGCGTACCTACGGGTACGCCTTCGTACAAGAACTGACAAATCGTACTTATCAGAATAGGCTTTGCTTAACAGACTTGAGATGTAAAATGAGTTCATGATGATCGTGCTTTTAGTGTCCGCTTTGCTGGCGCTTTCTTCTATTAGCCTGCTCAAGGTCTATCGGCATGTCCCAGAGCGCGAGCTGCGCAAGCGGGCACGCGAAGGCGACGAACTAGCCAAGACACTCTATAAAGCAGTGGCATATGGGCATAGCTTGACCACGGTGCTGTGGATTATTGTCGGGGTGACCAACGCATTGTTCTTTGTGCTGGTAGCGCGCAGTACGCCAACTTGGTTTGCGGTGATAGTTAGTGCTTTTGTTATTTGGGCGGGATTTGTCTGGCTGCCAGCCCGCAACGTTACCAAGCTGAGCGCCTGGACAGCTAGCAAACTTGCGCCGGCACTGGCTTGGTTGCTCAGTTATCTGCATCCTGTTATCGACGGCTTGTCGGGTTTTTTTGGGCGTCACTGGCCGGTCACTATTCATACCGGACTATATGATCGCAATGACATCATAGAGCTGTTGCAGTATCAGCAAGCCCAGCCCGACAACCGGGTCGAGAAAACTGAGCTAGAGATTGCACTGCACGCTCTGACATTCGGTGACGTGAGTGTTGTGCAGGCCATGGTGCCGCGCCGGGCTGTAAAAATGATAGCTGCCACCGAAGCCGTTGGTACGGTGCTGATGAGCGAGCTCCACGACAGTGGTTTTTCGCGGTTCCCGGTCTACGCTGACAAAAAAGATACCATTGTTGGCATTTTGTATTTGCGCGACCTGATCCGGGCCAAGTCCGGCGGACACATAGAAAAATATATGAACGCAGAAGTTATGTATGTGCACGAAGAACAACCGCTCACTGACGCCCTGCAGGCTGTACTAAAAACCAAACGGCACTTATTCATTGTGGTAAATAGTTTTGAAGAGTTTGTAGGTATTATCACCATAGAGGACATACTGGAACGGGCCATAGGCAAGCCTATTATTGATGAATTCGACCGATACGACGACATGCGAGCCGTTGCTGCCCGGGCTGCCAAAAAAGAACATACCCAAAACAATGAACCCGAAAGGCCCCAAGAAGAACCAGAAGCCCCTACCGAAGAACCGCCAGAGGTGGTAAAATAAGCCAAATGATTGTGTTACGAGTAAACACTGATACAAATTTGCGGGTCTGCCACTGCTAGGCGAGCAGGGGCATCTGACCCGTTTCAGCCGTTTTACTGACACTTAACTTTCGGAGAAAAACATGAGAACACTAGCTCGCGAACTGAAGGACCATATCGGTACATCAGCTCAAGTTCAGGGGTGGATCCACAAAAAGCGTCTGATGGGCGGCCTGACTTTTATAAACATTCGTGACCGCAGTGGCCTGATACAGGTCTTGGTAGAGGACAAAAATGAAGTAGAGAAACTACGTGGCCTGCAAATTGGCACCGTTTTGACTATTACAGGCCAAGTGGTTCAGGACGACCGTGCCCCTGGTGGTGCCGAGATCCACGAGCCCACCCTGGAAGTAGTAATTCCTGTCACCGATGAACCGCCTATAGAAATCGACAAGCCCCTTAGCCACCGTCCCGACAATCTAGACACCTTGTTCGACAACCGCCCGATTGGACTACGCAACTTACAGGAGACGGCTATTTTTAAAGTCCAAGCCAAGGTACTAGAGGGTTTTCGTACATTCTTTGCAGCCAACGATTTTACCGAGATCATCACCCCCAAGCTTTTGGCCGAGGCTACCGAGGGCGGCACCGAAGTCTTCAAGCTCGATTATTTTGGCAAAACTGCCACCCTGGCTCAGTCGCCCCAGTTCTACAAGCAGATGATGGTTGGCGTTTTTGAGCGAGTATTTGAAACCAACCCCGTGTTTCGGGCAGAACCCAGCGCTACCACCCGCCACATGACCGAATACCAGTCTGTTGATGCCGAGATCGGCTTTATAGATTTTGACGAGCTACAGAATCTAGCCGGCGGCTGTCTGCTCACGGTGGTTAGGTATGCAGAGGCTGAGTGTGCCAAAGAACTCAAGATGTGGAACATTCAGGGCTTTACATTGCCCAAAAAACCACAGGACATTCCCCGTATTAGTATCGACGAAATTCACGAGAAGTTCCTGAAGGCCACCAAAGAAGACCACACGGGCGAGGACGACCTAGCTCCAGGAGAAGAACGCTGGATCTGCGACTACGCCAAGAAACAGCTGGGTAGCGAGGCCGTGCTGGTAACGGGCTGGTCTAGTCGTAGCAAGACCTTTAAGTTCTACCACCGTGCAAACGAAGAAAATCCAGAGATCGCTGATCGCGCCGACCTGCTATTTCGTGGCGTAGAGATCACTACCCTCAGCATGCGCGAACACCGTTATGACCGCCTACTAAAACAGCTAAAGGCCATGGGCGGCGATCCGAAAAATCCGGGCTTTGCACCACTGCTCAGCGTGTATCGTCACGGCATGCCACCACATGGTGGCTGGGGCTGGGGACTGGAGCGCACTGTAGAGAAAATTCTGAACCTCAACAATGTCAAAGAGGCCACACTCTTCCCCCGCGATATGAATCGCTTGACGCCGTAATACCATTGACACGAGGTATTACATCATGTATCATGTAATACATGATCTATACCTCAAGAATTACCAGCAAGGGCACGACTACCATCCCTGCGGATATACGCGAAAAGCTCGGGCTTAAGCCGGGCAGTGAGGTTCGTTTTGAGGAAGATGCCAAAACCGGAGCTATCACACTTGAGCCAATGCCCTCTATCGAAGAAGTTCGGTCTATGAACCAAGCACTTCTGAAAAAACTTGGGACCACGGATATACTGAAAAATTACAAGGCTGGTGACGGGTTTGCTGCCCATGTAAAAGAAAAATATGGCGACATCAGCAAGTCTTGACACTAACGTACTGCTTGATTGGTTGCTCGATAGGGACAGCGCTCGATCGGCAGCAACCCAGCGGTTGCTCGATAGCACACTAACCCTGCATGTCTCTGATATGGTGTTTGCCGAAATTGTGTACGTGCTGCAGTCTGCTAAATTTCCAAGAGTCGCGATTACCAAAAACCTGAGCAGAATCGTAGCCGAAAGGGCAATAAACTGTAATCGCCCGCTTATCAAGCGAGCCCTCAAGCTGTATGAGACAGAGTCTCGGCTATCCTGGGTTGATTGTTGCAGTCTATTTTATGCAGAGCTCAACAATGCTTCGCCGCTCTATACCTATGACAATGATTTGATCAAGAAGTCCGGGGGGAGGGCGCAAGCGCTCCGATGAAGCGCCCCGAGATCAAAAATCGGCATGGTCTGAAGCTGGTGATTCGGGTGGATGAGCCCGAGCATGAGACCGGCTTGGCGTTTGTGGCTCACGGCCAAGGCGGCTTTATGGGTCAGAAACATATTCAGGCTTTTGCCGAGGCATTCTTAGAAAACGGCTATCGGGTGGTCCGGTTCGATGCCACCAACTCTACTGGTGAAAGTGATGGTGATATGCGCAATGTGACCATTACTAACTACTACGAAGACCTAGAGGACGTGGTTGCCTGGGCGCGCACCCAAGAGTGGTTCAAGCAGCCATTTGGTCTGGCGGGGCACAGCATGGGCGGCATGTCTACGGCGCTGTACGCCGAAAATCATCCAGCCGAAGTTTTTTGTGTAGCGCCTATTTCTGCGTGCATAAACCAAGAGCTCTTTGTTGGTACTGTCGATCCAGACTTCTTGAAAGCCTGGAAGGACAGAGGCTACTTTGAAAGAGAAAGCCTGTCCAGGCCCGGACTACTACTGCGACCGGGCTGGGGTTTTGTAGAGGACTTGAAAAATCACGATTTGCTGAAGGGCGCGAAAGCCCTGACCATGCCCGTGCTCCTGATGGCCGGTAGCAATGACGAGCCGACGCCTTATGCTCACCAAAAGCTATTATTCGATGCCATTCCGGGCGACAACAAAAGACTCATAAAAATCCCAAATGTAGACCACAACTTTAAAAATAAGTCTGGCAACAAAGTTGCAGAAGTAAAGAGACATCTAGACGATTTGCTGAAGGAGCTGACATGAGGATATTAGTTTTTGGCGATAGCATTGTGTACGGCATGTGGGATGTAGAAGGCGGTGGCTGGGTGGCTCGCATCAAGCGTCATTATGATGAGCTACAGCTACGCGATTTAGGGGCTGCTATTCCCGAGGTTTATAATCTGGGCGTCAGTGGCGGTACTGCAGCACCACATATAGCCGAGCGCATAGGCAGCGAGATACTCTACCGGAGTCGCCAGCAGCAAGTAGTAGCCGTAGTGGCGGTGGGTCTCAACGACTCTATGTGGGATCACGGTCTCAGGGTGGGTTACGAGGCAAGAATCTTTCCTAAAGACCTCCAGGATATTGTGAATGCTATCAGGGAGTATACGGACAAGATCCTATTTGTCGGCCTGACCGCTTGTGATGAATCAAAAACCAAACCAGTCTCTTGGGGCGACTATGTGTTTACTAACGAAAGTATTCTGGAGTACGAGAATATGCTGAGCGACTTCTGTACCCAGCAGAATATTCCACTGGTGAGATTATTCAATCACTTTCGTGACAAGCCCGAGCTGCTGGTGGACGGGCTTCATCCAAACGAAACAGGCCATGAACTTATTTCGAACCTGGTAAAATCCGAACTGGAAAAACTTCTGGGCTAAGCATAATTTTGTAGACGCATTATTATAATATAGTTATAATCAATGCTATGACCTATAGGATTATAAAAGTTGGCTCAAGTGCCGGCGTCATTATCCCAAAGAAGCAGCTCGAAGAGCTGGGGCTTCGTATCGGTGACGATGCTCAGATTGATGTCAAGAAGCCAAAACAAAACAAACATGAGAAGTTCATGAACGATCTAGAGAAGTTCATGGATACCTACGATCAGGACCTAAAGAATCTTGCTCAGAGATGATTACATATCTTACTGAAGAGCAGATCCTGCTTGTACACTTCCAGCTCGTAGAGCGATATGGTGGATCGCATGGCGTGCGTGACATTGAACGAATAAAGTCGGTTGCTCACGCCGTTCGGCAGGAAGCTTTCGGCGTGGAGCAATATCCGAGCTTGTACGAGAAGGCGGCTGTTTATGTTCGCAATATTATTGCTGACCACCCTTTTGCTGACGGCAACAAACGGACGGGGATTACGAGTGGTGTCATGTTCTTGCGGATGAACAAGAAGCGATTTTCTGCTAAGCGGGGTGAGTTAGAGGATTTTGCAGTAAAGGTTGCAACAGACCATTTGTCGGTGAATGAAATAGCCGCTTGGCTTGAGGGTCATTGCGTTAAATAGCGGGCGCGTTGTCTAGGGATTGCCACAGGTACCAGGCGGCAACAGATTCATAAGGGTGCCACTGATTTTTCTGGGCAAGTACTTTGACTTCGTCAGATTGCGGGCAGTGGTCCAGGCCGTACAGGGCCCGTACACCATTGCGAATGCCTAGGTCGCCCGAGGGCAGCACGTCTAAGCGGCCCATGCAGAACATCAGGAACATGTGGGCGGTCCATTCGCCGATGCCTTTGACGGCTGTCAGCTCTGCAATAACTTCGTCGTTAGACAGGCTGTCCAGGTGGCCAAACTTTACTTTGCCGTCTACCACGTGCTGGGCTAGGTCACGAATATACGCGGCCTTGGGGCGGCTTAGGCCAGCACTGCGCAACTCTTCTATGTCTTTTGTCAGGATCTGTTCGGGCAGGGGGAAATCGGCGCCACCAAAGAGTTCGCAAAAGCGCTTCTCTATGGTGCGGGCAGCTTTGACGCTCAGCTGCTGGCTGATGATGCTATCCACTAACTCTTGATAGTAGTTCTGGTGTGGGTGCAGGTCAGGCAAGGGGCTGCTGGCGATAACCGGGGCCAGACTGGGGTCGGCCTTCGATAAATAATGAATCGCCAAGGTAAGAGTCTGTTCATTTGCGGTTGTTGCCATAGCTATAGGATATACTAGTAGGTATGGAACCGCAGGGCCCGGTTCAAGGGCCACCGCCAACACCTCCGCAGCAGCCTCCTGAAGAGCAGGACGAATATGCTGCTGCCAGCCAATCGACTGCTGACTATATTCATAATCTAGAACCCGTAAAGGCGCAAAAAAAGAAACGCAAAATAAAGGGCATTATTTTTATTGCACTGGTCGTTCTGGTGGCGATAGGTGCCGCTATGTATTTCTTGGTGCTGCGCAGGCAGTCCACTCCGTCGCAAGGCTCGGGCCAGCCGTCAGCCCCACAGCAGCAGCCCGTAGAAAGTGTCGACGAAGAACTGAGCGAACACCTGGTATCCCAGGATATTCAGATGTCGATTGACCACCCCAAGACCTGGCAGAAAGACGATGCCACGCAGGGGCAGCTTACCCTGCAGTCACCCGCAGCCCAGATAACTACGAGTGATGGCAGCAAAAAATCGGGCAAAGTACTTATAACTATTGTGACTGCCGGCTCGACAGTGCCCAAGTTTGCCAACCCGACAGGCAAGGCGGTAGTAGACTCCCAAAAGATAGCCTATGCTCAGCCTTCGCAAAGCCAGCGCAAAGAGACCTACCTGAGTTTTGCTGGCTTTGATGGCTCGACAGGGGTGGATGCGGTCTATATCACCGGTGATGCGGGTTATAAAAAAGGCCAGGATATTCCCAAAACTGATGTTGCCAAGTCAGAACCTATCATTGGTGTATCTTTTGTGAAGTGTGATGGCGGCCAGGAGTGCAAAGAGGGCATAGCTATTGACCCCGAGGCCTGGGGGAGTGACAAGATTCTGTCGGTTGCCCAGGCTATTCTGAAGTCGTTAGTAGTGCAGTAGGGAGCGCTTTTTTAGTCCCCTGCCCGTTTGTGTGGATAAACACTTGACGTGTTAAGTATCGAGAGCTAAAATACGAGACGATAACACTTAACGAGTTAACTATACATATGAAAATAGCTTTCGAAGTAGCCGACGTCTACAAACATTTTGGCGACGTCAAAGCCCTGGATGGCGTGAGTCTCCGGGCAGAACAAGGAAAAGTTTTTGGCCTGCTGGGCCCTAACGGCGCTGGCAAGACTACGCTGGTGCGTATGCTCAGTACGCTCATGAACCCAGACAAAGGAACGTTGCATGTTATGGGCGTAGACGTGGTTAAGCAACCACATCGTGTGCGTGAGATGATCGGGCTGGCTGGGCAGTATGCTGCTGTAGACGAGTTTTTGACCGGCCGCGAGAACCTATACATGGTGGGGCGGCTGTACCACATGGGCAAAAAAGAAGCCTATGCACGGGCCGATGAAATCTTGGAAAACCTCGGCCTGACCGACGCTGCCAATCGTCCAGCCCGTACCTACTCTGGCGGTATGCGCCGTCGACTGGACCTGGGTGGCAGCTTGGTGGCTCGCCCCAAGATACTGTTTTTGGACGAACCCACGACTGGCCTAGACCCCCGCACTCGCCTGGATCTATGGGACACTATCCGTGAACTCGTCCAGGATGGCACCAGCATCCTACTGACCACACAGTACCTGGAAGAGGCAGATGAGCTGGCGGATCAGATTGCTGTCATAGACCACGGCAAAGTTATCGTGGAAGGCACCAGCGACCAGCTGAAGAGCCAAATGGGTGGTGACGTCATAGAATTCGAAGTCAAGCCATCCCAGGTAGAGAAGGCTGCGCAGGCCGTTCGTATGTTTGGCACCAAAGATCCAAAGATAGAAGGTGCCACCATTACCCTGCCCGTGCGTGACGGACGCAAAAAGCTGGTAGAAGTTGTTCGGACCCTAGACGCTGCCAAGATTGCGCCCGAGTCTATCGCCCTGCACCGCCCTAGCCTGGACGATGTCTTTCTGGCAGTTACCGGTAAAGATGCCAAGAACCTACCCAAGGATGCCAAGAACCTATCCAAAGCCTCCAATCCCGCGCCAAAACCGCCCATTCCGGCGTCAATCCGTCCTAGCTCTCCAACCGTAACTACGGTTACACCAGGAAAGCCAGAACGAATTGCCACTCGAAATGGATCAGCTTTGGCATCGGGAGCGAGACTTCGGACAGATTCTAAGAAAAAGGGAGGCAAGAAATGACCTTTGCTCAATCTATAACCTATAACGTTACTGACACGTGGGCTATCACGCGCCGCAACCTGCTGCGTTACGTGCGACTACCGCAACTGCTATTTTTCTCGTCCGTGCAGCCCGTCATGTTCCTCTTGTTGTTTAACTTTGTGTTTGGTGGAGCCATTGGTAACGAGGCGGCCATCCCCGGTGCCAAGTACATTAACTACTTGCTGCCTGGTATCTTGGTGCAGTCTTCGCTATTTGGTGCGCTCAATACGGGTGTTGGTTTGGCAGAGGATATGGGTAAGGGTATTGTTGATCGTTTTCGCAGTCTGCCTATGAGTCGGGGCGCCGTGTTGGCGGGCCGGACGTTCTCTGACATGATCCGCAATATTGCCACCATGAGTATCATGATTACGGTAGGAAGCTTGTTGGGCTTTCGGTTCCTAGGCGGTTTCCTGGGTGCCATAGAGACGGTCCTGATCGTACTGGCCTTTAGCTACGCCTTTGCCTGGATGCTTGGGTTTGTTGGCCTGTCTGTCAAAGATTCCGAGACGGCCCAGATGGCTGGCTTTGTATCTATCTTTCCCCTGACCTTCGCCAGTGCGGCCTTTGTGCCCGTTCAGTCTATGCCTTCATGGCTGCAAGTATTTGCCCGCAATCAGCCTGTCACACACGCCGTGAACGCCGCTCGTGAGCTGGCGCTGGGTCTGCCCAGCACTGGTGCCTGGTGGAAGCTCTTGCTGTGGGTAGCCGGCATGCTGTTGGTATTTATGCCGCTGGCAGTGTCGCGCTACAAATCCCGCTCCTAGAACCGAAGTAGCCTAAAATCTTTACCCCTTGCCACTTACATATTGCACGTCATTAGCAGAAGCACTATGCTGATAGCAAACAAGGAACTTCGCTATGACAAAAAAGAAAGCAGAAGAACCCGAGGCGGAAGCCCCGGATCTAAGTGTTGAGCCAGAGGAAGTGGTAGAGCCAGAAGACAAAACCGAGGCACTCATAGCCAAGCCCAAGGACACATCAGGTGACGGCAAACTCAAGCGTCTTTGGCATGGCTATACCTCTAAAAAGAAAATAACCATTCCTGCCACCTTCTTGGTGGTAGTTTTGATAGTGCTGGCTGTTCCCTTGTCACGTTACAAAGTGCTGGGCTTATTTATGCAAAAGAACTTTACTGTGACGGTCTTGGATTCTGAGACCGGCAAGCCAGTCAGCCAGGCAGACGTAAAGCTGGCAACAAAGACCGCCAAAACCAATGAAAAAGGCGAAGCAGTAGTGTCTGATGCGCCGCTGGGCAAGCAAAAGCTGGCCGTTACCAAAAAGTACTACAAAGATTTGTCTGCGGACGTAACAGTAGTACTGACTGACTCTAAGAACAAGACTGAGCTAAAAATGGAAGCCACTGGTCGCCAGATACCGGTTGCGGTAGTCAATAAGATCACAGGCAAAGGTGTGGCCGGGGCGGTGGTAACAGTACTGGACTCCGAGGCTAAGACCAACGACACCGGCGAAGCAGTCCTGGTGCTGCCAGCCGACAAAAAGACCGAAAAAGCTACAGTAAAGCTAGAGGGCTACAATGACCTGACGGCCGACATCAATGTAGAACAGACCATCAAGCTGTCCATTAGCCCGGCGGGCAAGGTGTATTTCTTGAGCAAGCAGTCAGGCAAGATCGACGTGGTCAAGACTAATCTGGACGGTTCTGACCGCCAGGTAGTGCTGGCCGGAACAGGCAAGGAAGACGCCGAGACTACCCTACTCTCTTCGCGGGACTGGAAGTACTTGGCTCTCAAGTCGCGGCGCGATGGTGACAAGTCCAAGCTGTACTTGATAGAAACGGCTACTGACAAACTGACCACTATGGACGAGGGCAACGCCTTCTTTGACGTCAAAGGTTGGGACGGCAACCACTTTATCTACAAAGTGGATCGCCAGGATAAATACCCTACCGACAATAAAAAAGAAGCCCTCAAGAGCTATAACGCCGCTAGCAAGCAAATAGTCATACTAGACGAAAGTACCGCAGAGATTGTGCCTGGTGGTTTCTTCCAGGCGCTCTTTAACGAAGTGTATCTGCTGAACGGCAAAGTGGTGTATACAACCAATGTTTCTGTTGGCAACTCATACAATACAACCATACCAAAGGTGCAGCCTTCGATCATCTCTATCAAGCCCGACGGCAGTAATAAGAAAGTTCTCAAGGCTATCCCTGCTGGCGTGTACTACCAGTACTGGCGTCAGTTCTATATAACTGCTCGCCTAGAGAAGCCCCAAGAACTGTACTTTACGGCTTACCAGTACACCAAGAACGAGGCGTTTGAATTAGAAGAAGACACCTTTAAAGACACAAGCGTCACTGCCGAGGATGGATCCAAGCCGTACAACACCTATATTCTGTCGCCGTCAGGCAAACGAACCTTCTGGGCAGAGTCTCGTGATGGCAAGTCCACTCTGTTCCTGGGGACTGCTACTGGCGAAGAGCCTGACGAAGTTGCTCGCCTGAGCGAACTCACCCCTTATGGTTGGTTTAGCGAGGATTATTTGCTGACTTCCAAGAAGGGCAGTGAGCTATATATCCAGAGTACTGCCAAGGACGCGGCGCCGTTTAAGGTGACTGATTATCATCGGTCTAATGGTCGGTTTGAAGGGTATGGTGGCGGCTACGGCGGCTTCTAACCCCTGGGCTTCGCGGCGCAGCCACCTGCCGCCTGACAAAGCCAGTCGCCCGTGACTGCCTAGGCCGTCGGTGGTTTTTTGCCTACATTTCTCGACTTGTAATCTGTGTTTATAAAAAGACAAGTCTCCTCTTTGGGGGAAGGAGACTTGCCAAGGCGGTTTAGTGTTTTCTTTTTTGGAACACTAGGTCTCAAACTCAGCTGGCTTTTCCGGCACCGGGGTGGGGGGAAAGTGCCGCTAACTTTGAGAGGTTTAGTGAACCATATATTCAGCCTACTGCTGGCATAATACTTCGTCAAGACTTTTGTGAGAATTCTCGCTGTTAACTCCTTGGTTGTGGAACATTAAAAAAATGTGAATAACTTTGCGTGAGGTTGAAAACAAAAGCCTAAGGCCACATACTAGAGCCCAATGGTTCTAGCTCAAGCAACCCAAGCCCCGAACAACGGCGCAAGCAACGCGGAAGATTTTCAGCCACCCACGCGTAACCCGCAGACTGCCCCAGGCACCCTGCAGCCCGGTACTGGTACGCAGAATGCCAGTGGGCAGGAAATACTGAGCGATCCCAACGCTCAGCTGTCCGTGCCCAGCACAACCACAACTCCGGGCGAGACCGTGGCTACACCCAGCGGCAGCATGAACATTGCTTTTATCATTATTGCGTCAATTATTATTGTGGCAGTTGCAGAATATTTCTTTCGCCGCCGTGACAAGCGCCGCCCGGTAGCAATGCCGGTGGCAGAGCCCGACACTACCATCCTGGATACCGAAACACAGACAGTGGTGCCCAAGCCCGAAGTGATCATCCAGCCAGCCGCAGCGCCTCCACAAAAGACATCTACACCCAAAAAGAAACCGCCCAAGAAGTCTAAATCCAAGCGCAAGAAAAAGTAGCCATAAGCTGTTAAAATATCAGGGATACTATGCCTGATAAACCAGACTTTGACGAAATAAATGACAACGTGCACGAACGTGTCCGTCAGATGATGGAACCTGACGATAAAACCAGCACCCGAAAAATAGAGGTACTGCACGACGACTCGCCGGTAGATACCCCTGGCACTGCGCCAGAATTGGGCGAAATGCCCGTACCCAAAGAACCACTGAAGATAAAGATCCTCAAGGACGAACCGGCAGAACCGTCCAAGCCAGAACCAACACCAAAGGTGGTAGCCAAAAAGAAAGAGCCGCCCGTTCCTGAAGAGCCGGCACAGCCTGAAACAGAGGAATACTCGGACCCCACCACCAGCAAGGCTGTCGACGATATCGTAGCCACCGAGAGTGACCAGCTACTGGCTGCCGAAGACGACAAGCTACTGGCTGCTGTGCCGCCTGCCAAGAAGACCTCGTGGCGTTCTCGCCTGAAGGATTTTGTGGGCCACCACAAAAAAGTCATCATAGGGTCGCTTTTGCTTATTGTGCTGATGATCGCGGTGGTGCCGCCTAGCCGTTACTTTACGCTGAACGCTGCGGGTGTTCGTAGCGGTGTAACGGTGGATGTGACCGATCAAAGCACCCAGCAGCCGCTCAAGAATGTCCGGGTGACGGTGGGCGGTGCGACGGCCTTGACAGATGGCGAAGGCCACGCAAAGTTAGGAAAGGTCAAGCTGGGTGCCAAACAGCTGACCATAGAGAGGCGAGCCTTTTCAAGCGTTACCAAGAAAATAACCGTTGGGTGGGGCAGTAACCCTCAGGGAGAATTCAAACTGGAGCCAACCGGTACGCAGTACGCCTTTGTGGTGACTGACTTTCTATCTGGCAAGCCTGTGTCCAAGGTAGAGGCTATCAGTGGCGACTCCAGCGCTTTCTCTGACGAGAACGGCAAGATATTGCTGACCATGGACAAGCCGCCAGACACCATAGAGGTTACTCTGCAGGGCAAGACATATCGGGAAGAAAAGCTGCAGGTGGACGCCGACTCCAAGTCCGAAACTGCCGCCGTCCTGGTGCCGGCCCGTAAACAAGCCTTTGTTTCCAAGCGCTCGGGCAAATACGACCTATATAAGGTAGACATAGACGGCAAGAACGAACAGCTGGTGCTGGCCGGCACCGGAACCGAAAGGGACGACATAGTCCTGATTTCTCACCCCACCAAAGAAGTGGCGGTACTGGTGTCCACCCGCGAAGGCAAACGCAACAAAGACGGCTATCTGCTGAGCAGTCTGACCCTTGTTAATCTGGTAGATAACACCACCAAATCTATTGCTTCGTCAGAACGCCTCCAGGTACTGGGCTGGGCTGACGGTCGGTTGGCTTATGTGTCGGTAGCTTCTGGGGCAAGTGCCGCTAACCCCAAACGTCACCGTCTTATCAGCTATGACAGCGAAGAAGAAGGCAACAAGGAGCTAGCTGCCTCCAACTACTTTAACGACGTCATGATTGCGGCTAACAAAATATACTATGCCCCCTCCAGCGCCTACCAGAATGGTGTGAATGTCAGCCTGTTCAGGGTAGACGCCAACGGTGCAAACCGGCAGATTATTATAAACAAAGAGGTGTGGACCATGTTCCGCACTGCCTACGACCACATCACGGCCTCGGCGCAGTCCGAATGGTATGGCTACCAGCTAGGAAGCAAAGACGCCACCAAACAGAGCGGCGAGCCAGGTAACTTGGTGTCACGCGTCTACGTAGACAGCCCTGACAGCCGGAAGAGCCTATGGATAGACAACCGCGACGGCAAGGGTGTGCTGCTGGCCTACACACTCGACACCAAGCAAGACAAGGTCCTACACACCCAGAGTGGCCTGAAGAACCCGGTCCGGTGGGTAACTGACAAAACCGTGGTCTACCGTATCAACACCGAACAAGAGACGGCTGACTACGCGCTGAGCCTGGATGGCGGGCAGCCCAAGAAGATACGGGATGTGACCAACACCTCTGGCCTGGACCGCTGGTACTATTACTAAAGGGTGGTCAGGGGGCCAGGATGGTTGATCGGTATGGTAAAATTTATAGGTCTTTGAAACCTCAAAGACGTTTTTTTGACAAACAGATAGATACAAAGTGAGGGATAAGCCCGGGAAATTCCCCGAGTTCATCCCTCACTTTGTGTGCAGCAGCAGTGCATCTTAGGGGCATCCACGTCCTCGGTGAGGAGGAGAACAATCATGGGACACTATCTCGGACGCTATCCCGGTGAAGATCTCATCGACGAGACCGACCGCGTTGCCGCCTTCTACGCCCTTCCGGGCAGCAATGGCGTCTCCCGCGCTCGTGTCGTGGGGGCAACTCAGTCCACCAATGTTGCCAAGGCGGTGACCGAGACCGTCCGCAACTAGTTGCTCTCATCACCCCACCCTTACAGCATTCTTGCCCAGCCAGGGCATGGAGATGTTCCTGGGTGACAAGAAGGTGAGAGATGCAGAAAAATCATTCAGCTGAGCGTCATCATGTGTGGAGCTCTCGCTCTTGTGGGCGGGACACTGTTCAAGTTGACCGCTTCCGGCAGATTCTGAGCCTGCGGGTTGTTCTGGTATGGTGGCGGATCGTCAGATTTAAACCTTGGCGATCCGCCTCATACCTCTATCTGTTTTGTCATACCCGTTTCTGTAAATATGGTAGTTACACTGATGAGCTCTAAAAGAGCGAAAAACGGGCAAAGCTAGACGTGCTTAACCTGAATCACGAAACTCACCACCCCCGCTGTAACAACTGGTATCCCAGGAGCACCCTAGTGTAGTGCAGGGCGTAGCCCTGCACAGACCTCGGGAACGAGGTCTGTAGGTGGAGGTGCTGTTTCAGGTAATCAAAGAC